>NZ_JBFHGL010000007.1 GCF_041583195.1 Sulfurimonas sp. | reverse complement strand
GATCTAGAAGAAGCAGATTTAGATGAATTGGCTTTGGAAGATACAAGTGATGAAGTTGAAAGTCTCGAAGAGACGGACTTAGAAGATGAACTAGATGAATCTAAATTGGAAGATGACTTAGATAGTGCAGATGAATTAAACTTAGAAGATGAACTGGATGAATCGGACTTGGATGATGATCTAAACCTAGATGATCTTGAAGATGCAACTTCTGAAGAAACAAGTGATGAAATTGAAGATTTAGAAGACAGTGCTGAAGATGAAGAACTAAATCTTGATGATCTAGAAGAAGAAACAGAAGAAGAGCTTTCTTTAGACGATGACTTAGATAGTGCAGATGAATTAAACTTAGAAGATGAACTGGATGAAGAACTAAGTCTTGACGCTTTAGAAGAAGCAGATTTAGATGAATCTGAGTTAGATGATGAAAATCTAGAAGAGCTAATAGAGTCAGCAGAAGAAAAACTTACAGAAGAAGACTTAAATACTGAAATAGATATGGATGATTTCTCATCACTTACTACAGATAGTTTAAGAATGGCAGTAGGTGAATTAAGTGAAGATGAATCAGATTTAGAAGAAGAGTCAGTTCTGGAAGGAAGTGATGAAGTTGAAGATTTAAAAGAGGAAACACAAGAGATTCCTACTGATACGCAAATAGAAGCTAATAGTGATGGTGTAGAAGCTCTTAAAAAGCTTCTAAAAGCTTTAACAAATGAAGATGTTGCAGCATCAATGAAAGGAATGAAAATTAATATTAATATAGAGTTGGATAATAAATAATGTATGAAAATAACGGTGTAGTCTTAGTACTATCAGGTCCTAGCGGTGCAGGAAAAAGCTCTTTGCTAAATAAGATTATAAATGATATTGGTGAGTGTTATTTTTCTATATCTACAACTACTCGTGCACCTAGAGACGGTGAAGAAGATGGTGTACATTATTATTTCGTTAGTGAAGAAGAGTTTAAAAAAGATATAGAAGAAGAATTGTTTTTAGAGCATGCAGTTGTTCATGGAAATTATTACGGTACTTCGATTAAACCTGTTAAAGAAGCACTTTCTGAAGGGAAGTTGGTAATTTTTGATATAGATGTTCAGGGTAATACAGCTGTAAACAACCGTCTTGGAGATATTACAACATCTGTATTTATCACACCTCCTACACTTTCAGAGCTTAAAAGAAGACTCGAAAGCAGAGCTACTGATTCACAAGATATTATAGATAAACGTATAAATATGGCTAAGCGTGAAATACAAAGAATGAGTGAGTATGACTATTTAATTGTTAATGATGATCTTGATATAGCAGCAGATGTTTTAAGACAAATAGCAAAAACTGCGAGAATAAAAATACCGACAGATAGAGTGAATGAATTTGTGCAAAATTGGGAAGATATATAAAAAAATTATATGATAAGAGTATTTACAGCAAAAAAAAGTTATACTCACGAACTTTAAATTAAAATAAGGAAACAATTATGGGAATGCCTGGTGGACAAGAGTTATTAATTATATTAGTTATCGTAGTATTATTATTTGGTGCTAAAAAGATACCAGAACTAGCTAAAGGGCTTGGTAAGGGTATAAAAAACTTTAAAGAAGAGATGAATGACGATTCTAAAGAAGTTGCTGCTGATGAGCCTAAAAAAGTTGAAGATTCAGAAGAAGTAGCTTCAACAGAAACTCCAAAAAACACTACTACACAAGCGTAAGCCTTGAAACAACGTGTACAATCCTATCTTCGTGACAAACTTGGTCGCGAAGTAGTTCTAGAAAAACCTCGTGACAGATCTTTCGGTCACTTTGCTACTCCAATCGCTTTTTCACTTGCTAAAGAGTTAAGAAAATCTCCAATGGTTATTGCAGAAGAACTTGCATCATCTTTTGATGAAAGTGTTGAAGTGTTTTCTAAAGTAGAATCTGTAAAAGGTTATTTAAACTTTCGTTTGAGTGAAAACTTTTTAGATGAATATGGTTCATGGGCTTTAGATAATCCTTCAGAGTTTGGTAAGGATGCAAAGAAAGAGAAAATTCTTTTAGAGTTTGTTAGTGCAAATCCGACAGGTCCACTTCATATAGGTCACTCTCGTGGTGCAGTTTATGGGGATACTCTTTATCGTCTAGCAAAACATCTTGGGTATGATATAACAGCTGAATATTATGTAAATGATGCAGGTAATCAGATAGACCTTCTTGGATTATCTATTCAACTTTATGGACAAGAAAACATTTTAAAAAAAGAAGTTGAGTATCCTGAGAGCTATTACCGTGGTGAGTATTTAGATGCACTGACTAAAGGTGCAGTTGAAAAATTCGGTGAGGATATTTTGACTGATGAATCACGTCAGAAAGAGCTTGCATTATGGGCAAAAGATGGTGTTATGGAGATTATTAAAAAATCTCTAGCCGATACAAATATTTTCTTTGATACTTTTGTAAACGAGTCATCTTTATATGATGATTGGGACAGGGTAATGGCTAAGATGGCAGAGAATGACAAAAATGCTATCTATGAAAAAGATGGAAAAATTTGGTTAGCATCTGAAGCTAAAGGTGATGATAACGACAGAGTTGTAGTTCGTGAAGATAATCGCCCGACTTATCTTGCTGGAGATATTGTCTATCACAATCAAAAGTTTGAGCGCGGATATGATCACTATATAAATATCTGGGGAGCTGACCACCATGGTTATATTCCTCGTGTAAATGCAGCAGTTGAGTATTTAGGTTATGATTCAAGTAAGTTAGAAGTTTTACTTTCTCAAATGGTTAGTCTTTTAAAAGATGGTGAGCCATACAAAATGAGTAAGCGTGCAGGTAACGTTATACTTATGAGTGATATAGTAGATGAGATAGGACCTGATGCACTTAGATTTATATTTGCTTCTAAGAAAAGTGACACTGCTTTAGAGTTTGATGTTGAATCTCTTAAAAAGCAAGACAGCTCAAACCCTATATTTTATATTCAGTACGCTCATGCTCGTATTAAGACTATTATTTCAAAAAGTAATTTTAGTGAAGAAGAGATACTTAAAGCTTCACTAAAAGGGCTTGATGAGCAAGCTGATACTTTACTTTTTGATGCACTATTACTGCCTGAAGTTATTGAAGATGCATTTAGTTCACGTCAAGTTCAAAAGTTACCTGATTATCTACAGTCTTTAGCTGCATCACTTCATAAATATTATTACGATGTACGTATAATCGGCCGCGCGGATGAAGCAAATCTGCTTAAAGTTTTAATGGTTGTAGCTTTATCAATTAAAACTGGACTTTCACTTATGGGTATCGAAGCTAAAGATAGAATGTTTAAGGAAGATGAAGAAAACTAATCCAGAGGTAACTCTGGGTATAGTTTTTTGATATTATCTAGATTTTTTTCATCCACTTGAATTAACATTGGATCCTTTTTAGGATCTAACCACTCTACAATCTTTTTTAAATCTTCATATTTCATAGATGTACATCCTGCAGTTGGAGAATCTTGTGTTTTTTGAACATGTAAAAAGATGCAAGAACCAGCTTGTTTGATCTGCTTTTTATTATGATCAACAACGATCCCTAGTTTATATTGATCATCATCACGCCTCATTATCTCAAAACTTTTTGGTTTTATACTCGGCATCTTTATAATACGATTATAATCTTTTGAGTCTGAATCATCCACACAGATTAGATCTTTTGAAGCTTGAATATATGGCATATTAGTCTTTATATTTTTTTCATAACCAAATACTCTAGTTAATTTAAAAATACCAAGGGGTGCTTTTTTATCACCTTCTCTTTTATAAATTTTAATATCAAAGTTTGGAGTTAATTTGGATACACCTAAACCCAAACCATTTTTACCAATGTTTACATCTATAGTTTTACCGACTTTTTTGTTATCTTCAAAGCACTGTAATTTAGCCTTATTTGTATTAGTATTATCTGCTACTACAAGTACAATTTGAGAGGCAAAAGCAAATATATGAAAATTTATTATAATTAAGAAACTTTTTAGCATAAGATATGTTACTATTACTAAAGTACGAAAAAGATTAATTACGGAAAAATATTATGGGTATAAGTATTTCCAAGGCATCTGAAAATGATGCTGGATTTTTAGCAAAGATGATTCTTCAAAGTTCAAGAGCTGAGAAGAAGTATGGTATATATGACTTGGTTTTTAACACAAAAACTGATGAAGATTTATTATCGTATTTGGAAAAGCTCATAGTAACAGAAACTAAGAATCATTGCCATTTCAGTAATTTCCTAATAGCAAACATAGATTCAAAACAAGTAGGTACGCTTTGCAGCTATGAACCACGTATATCTACACACGCAGCATTTAAAAAATCTCTTGAAGAGATAGGCTTTGATGGAGATATAAGTGAATATGAAGAGATTTTAGAAGTTTGTGATTTTGAACAAAATAACCGTACATTAGTCTTTGATTTTATGGAAGAGTTGGAAGGTTTCGTTGATGTAGGAATCCTAAAGGCTCTTATGCAAAAAAGCTTATTAACTGCAAGACTTAAAGGTTATAGAATTGCTCAGACAATAGTAGAAATTGGTTCATTAGAGATCATACTACTCTATAAAAAGCTTGGATTTAAAGAAGTTAAACAAAAAGAGTGCGAGTTATATAAAGAAAAATTTGGACGTTTAGGTCTAGCACTTTTAGAGATAGAGTTTTAATCATAGAACCTACTTTTCTCTCTATCATCCCGTCAATTTTTGCCATTGCTCTTGCACTTTTTACAAGAAATGTAAACTTATCCCTATTTAGTGGTATTTTATTAGGCATTTTCTTTTTAGCCGATTACTCTATTTTAAATACATTAAATAATGTATATGAACTTTTTTACAAACTTTTGACAACTCCATGGATATTAAAAACTTTAGCTTTTGCCATATTGGTAGGTTCAATTATGGAACTTATTGAAAGAAGTGGAGGAATAGGTGGATTTGTAGATTATTTAGAGAACAAAAAAGAGATTGTAAGCTCAAAACGTTCAGCTTTGATGCTTAGTTATATTATAGGTGTAATAATTTTTATAGAATCTTCAATAACGGCACTTATAAGCGGTGCAGTTGGAAAACCTCTTTGTGACAAACATCATATATCTAGAGAAAAACTTGCATATGTTTGTGACTCGACATCTGCACCTATAAGTTCTTTGATTGTTTTAAACGGTTGGGGTGCTTTGCTTTTAGGGTTAGTATTAACGCAAATAGAAGTAAATTCGTTAAATATCAGCCCCATAGAATTGCTCATTGAGTCTGTGGTATATAATTTTTATGCAATTTTCGCACTACTAGTTACATTTGTTTCTATTTGGTACGGTATAGATATTGGACCTATGAAAGATGCAGGTTATAAAAAATTTGATAATAAAGACATCTTTTCACATAATAGTATGTGGTATATGTTACTTCCTATAATACTGATGGTAGTGTTGGTGTTTATATTTTTATATATAACAGGAAACGGAAGCATACTTCAAGGCAGTGGTTCAAGTTCTATTTTTTATACAATGCTTACAACATTAATATTTATAAATATATACTATTTTTTTACTAAAAATATGAGTTTTAAAAATATACAAAAATATTCGCTAATCGGTGCTAAGAAACTTTTTCCTATAGCTTTAATACTGCTCTTTGCATTTGGACTTGGAGATGTAAGTAGTGAACTTAAAACTGGAATCTATTTAGCTTCTCTTGCCAGTGAAAGCTTAAATCCAGTATATTTAGCAGTTGTTATATTTGTACTTAGTTCTATTATAGCTTTTTCAACGGGAACTAGCTGGGGTACTTTTTCTATAATGATTCCAATAGCTGTGCCGATGGCAATCGGCGTGGATGCTAATATAGCTTTAGCAATCGGTGCTGTAATATCAGGCGGTGTATTTGGAGATCATTGTTCTCCTATATCTGATACTACTATAATATCTTCTCTTGCTTCTGAGTGTGATGTGATCTCTCACGTTAAAACTCAACTTCCATATGCACTTATATCTGGAGCATTGGCTTCAGTATTTTTTATAATATTCTCTTTAATCAGTTAAATTTCCCATAACCTTAGCTCTAGATAAAACTAATTCTTAAAATAAGCTATATTTAATTACAATTTTAGTATTATTGCGCGTTTATAACTCCCTAGACTCTAGTGAGTTACATTCTACTGGAAAAATTAAGTAAAGGAAAACAATGCCTACAATCAATCAATTGATTCGTAAAGAGCGTAAGAAAGTTGTAAAGAAATCAAAATCTGCAGCGCTATTATCTTGCCCTCAACGTCGTGGTGTATGTACTCGTGTTTATACGACTACACCTAAAAAACCAAACTCAGCTTTAAGAAAAGTTGCGAAAGTTCGTTTAACTTCTGGATTTGAAGTTATTTCATATATCGGTGGTGAAGGTCACAACCTTCAAGAACACTCAATCGTACTAGTACGTGGTGGTCGTGTTAAAGATTTACCTGGTGTTAAGTATCACATCGTTCGTGGTGCACTAGATACTGCTGGTGTTAACGATAGAAAAGTTGCTCGTTCTAAATACGGTGCTAAAAAACCTAAATAATCAGGGTTTAACTAATTAGTTCAAGCTAACTACAGGGTATGAAAATATCTTGAGTAAATTTGAAAAAATTGAAGATAAGGAAAATTAAAAATGAGAAGAAGAAAAGCTCCCGTTCGTGAAATTATGCCTGATCCAGTTTATGGAAGCAAAGTTTTAACGAAATTTATTAACAAAATTATGTTAGATGGTAAAAAATCAACTGCTGAAAAAATTATTTATTCAGCTTTAGATATCATCGGTTCTCGTGGAGAGAAAAGTGGAATTGATACATTCAATGATGCTATTGAGAACATTAAACCTATTATAGAGGTTAAAAGTCGCCGTGTTGGTGGTGCTACTTATCAAGTTCCAGTAGAAGTACGCCCGGTACGTCAGCAGTCTTTAGCTATCCGTTGGTTAGTTGATGCTGCTCGTAAAAGAAATGAAAGAACAATGGCTGAGAGATTAGCTAATGAGTTTATGGATGCAGCAACTGATAAAGGTAGTGCATTCAAGAAGAAAGAAGATACTTACAAAATGGCAGAAGCTAATAAAGCATTTGCTCACTATAGATGGTAATAGGAAACTAATATGGCAAGAAGTCACAAACTAGAAGACGTAAGAAATATCGGTATTGCTGCTCACATTGATGCGGGTAAAACAACAACTACAGAAAGAATTCTTTTCTATACTGGTGTTGAGCATAAAATCGGTGAGGTTCATGATGGTGCTGCTACTATGGACTGGATGGAGCAAGAGCAAGAACGTGGTATTACAATTACTTCTGCTGCAACAACTTGTACATGGGATGGAAAACAGATCAACATTATCGATACTCCGGGTCACGTTGACTTCACTATTGAAGTTGAGCGTTCTATGCGTGTACTTGACGGTGCTGTTTCAGTATTCTGTGCAGTTGGTGGTGTTCAGCCTCAATCAGAAACTGTATGGAGACAACGTAACCGTTACGGTGTACCTTCAATCGTTTTCGTAAACAAGTACGATAGAACTGGTGCTGACTTTTATGAAGTAGAGCGTCAAATTCGTGAACGTCTTAAAGGTAATCCGGTTCCTATACAATTACCAATCGGTGCTGAAGATAAATTCGAAGGTGTTATCGATTTAGTTCAAATGAAAGAGATCGTATGGGACGAAGATGCTGCTATGGGTTCTGCTTACAATACACAAGATATTCGTGCTGATTACCAAGATAAAGCTGAAGAGTACCGTGAAAAAATGATCGAAGAGATTGCTTCTGTAGATGGTCAAGAAGAGCTTATGGAGAAATTCTTAGAGGGTGAAGAGATCTCTAACGAAGAGATCAAAGCTGCTATCAAAGCTGCTACTATCGCTATGCACATCGTTCCAATGACTGTTGGTACAGCTTTCAAAAACAAAGGTGTTCAAACTCTACTTGACGCTGTTGTAGATTACCTTCCTGCTCCAACTGAAGTTGCGGCTATCAAGGGAACTATGATGGATGATGAGACTAAAGAAGTTACAGTTGAATCAACTGATAACGGACCTTTCGCATCTTTAGCATTCAAAATTATGACTGACCCATTCGTTGGACAATTAACTTTCATCCGTGTATACCGTGGTTCTTTAGAATCTGGTTCATACGTTCACAACTCTACAAAAGATAAAAAAGAGAGAATAGGGCGTATCATGATGATGCACGCTATTAAACGTGAAGAAGTTAAAGAGATCTACGCTGGTGAGATCGGTGCGGTTGTTGGTCTTAAAAACACTACTACTGGTGATACTTTATGTTCTGAGAAAGATAAAGTTGTACTTGAGCGTATGGACTTCCCAGAGCCGGTAATCTCAGTTGCAGTTGAGCCAAAAACTAAAGCTGACCAAGAAAAAATGGGTATCGCACTAGGTAAACTAGCTGCAGAAGATCCATCTTTCCGTGTTCACACTGATGAAGAGACTGGTCAAACTATTATTTCTGGTATGGGTGAGTTACACCTTGAGATCATTGTTGATCGTATGATGCGTGAGTTTAAAGTTGAAGCTGAAGTTGGTGCTCCACAGGTATCTTACCGTGAAGCTATTACAACTGAAGTTGACAAAAACTACAAATACGCTAAACAATCTGGTGGTCGTGGACAATATGGTCACGTTGTATTCAAAATGAAACCTGCTGAAGCTGGTTCAGGTCTTATCTTTAACAACGATATTAAAGGTGGTGTTATCCCTAAAGAGTACATTCCTGCTATTGAAAAAGGTATGGAAGAATCTATGAAAAATGGTGTACTTGCTGGTTATCCAATCGAAGATATCGAGATCACTCTTTACGATGGTTCATATCACGATGTGGATTCAAATGAGATGTCATTCAAAATCGCTGCATCTATCGGTTTCAAAGAAGCTGCTCGTGAAGCAAATGCTAAGATCCTTGAGCCATTAATGAAAGTTGAAGTTGAAGTACCTGAAGAGTATATGGGTGACGTTATCGGTGACCTTAACCGTCGTCGTGGTCAAGTTAACTCTATGAGTGACAGAAGCGGAAACAAAATCGTTGACGCACATGTACCATTATCTGAAATGTTCGGTTACTCTACAGATTTACGTTCATCAACTCAGGGTCGTGCTACATACTCTATGGAATTTGATCACTATGAAGAAGTTCCAAGAAATGTATCTGAAGAGATCATCAAAAAGAGAAACGGTTAATTATTAACTATCTCTTTTGTTTCACCTTTTGGTGAAACGTCCTTTCAAATCTAAATTCTATCTATTCTTTTTATCAAAAAACTTCATTATAAAGCTAAAAATAAAGCGGAAAAAATACAACACCAAATATATTATAAACGTATACAATAATGGATGTATATAATTACCTTTTTCTTGCATAAGTCCAAGTCTAGCAGTAGGGTCGGACAACATATCTGGATGCATAAGCACAATAAGCACAGTTAAAAGTGCAGCGTATATTATTAGTTCTTTTTTTATTATATTAATCATAGAAATATTTTATATGATTATCTCTTAGTTGGTACTAAATTTGCTATAATTTGAAAAAAATATGGCTTAACAATGAAAATAATATTACTGATCACTATATTGACACTTCAAGTATTTGCACTTAATCCAAAAGTATATTCTGCTCTTGGTGATAAAATATATAATAAAGTTGATAGCATTCAAGAACTACCTAAATATAAATATTTTGAAAATGAAAAACAAAAAATCGAAGATTATGCTGTCCTAGTTAGTGTTATAAAAAATATCGGTTTTAATATTGATAATGGTAATCTAAGTGTAACAAAAGATGAATATTTAAAAAAGTTAAGAGAACTTGCTAAAACAAATGATTTTTATCTTATGAGAGTTAAAAGATTTTTTTTAAACTCTATAGAGAAGCAAAACAATAACTTATTTTTAGAGATGATAAAAACAGGTCTTATAGATACAACTAGATACAAACCTGAAATTAAAAAGTACTACTACGAGCATAAAGAACATTTAGACATCAATGGCACAGTGATAGAAGAGTTTGTTGCAGAAGATGAAAAAAAGAAAAATAAAAAGAAAGTATATAAAGGACCAACTAAAGAAGAAATAGAGAAAGCTAATATCAAAAGAATTAGAGCAAAAGACAAAGAAAAACAAGAGGCAATTGTAAAATCTTTAGAAGAAGAGTTAAAAAAGAAAAAAGAAAAGATTAGAGAAGAACAGAAAAAAGAGCTTAAAACCAAGTAAGCTCATCTCCTTCATTAGGTCTTCCCTCTAACGTTAGATATGGCTCATAGTGTGACTTATAAGAAAGAGATGGACAATCTTTTACGTAGTATCCCATATATATCCAATCTTTATTAGCCTCTTTAGCAAACTTAATTTGTAAATACATAGATAGTTTACCTAAGGCAAATTTTTTATAATCTGGATCGTAATAGAAATAAATAGAAGATATCCCATTAGGCAATATGTCTATAAGATCAACTCCAATTAGTTTTTCATTATCAAAGTATAAAACTTCATAACCAAATTCATTAGCACCACTTACAAAAGAGTTGTAATAGCCTTGAGCTGTAGTAGGGGAATATTCCCAACCTTTTTCATCCTTCATATGAAGATGGTATTTTTCAAAAAGTTCAATATGGCTTTTTGTTAATGTAGGCTTTTGAATTATAGATTTTAAATTTTCCGCTTTTCTCAAAACTCTTCTTTGTGACTTTGAAAAATTGAAGTTTTTAACGTCTATTTTAATGCTTTTACACTCATCACAACTTTCGCAAATTGGACGGAAATACATCTTGCCAAAACGTCTAAAACCTCTTTCTATAAAATCTTCACACTTATTTTGAGAACACTCATCTATTATTTTATAGTGCATAGTTTGTTCAAGGTTGTCTAGATATGAACATTTGTCATTTATGGAAAACTCTTTTAGTATATTCATAATGAAATATTGACATAGTATCGATTAATATAGACTTACTTAAAATACTTATGTTATATTTAGTGGTAAATTAAATATAAATAGTTAAAGAAAGATTAATATACAAAGAAGTAAAATCTTATCCATTAATAAAAGCGGAGTTTCAATGCAAGAGGGCAAATATATATCAATTGATAAAAGCATAATAGCTGAAGGCTGTGCTTATGATTTTGCAATATATTGCTCCATACGTGAGAACACACAGATTAAGCAAGTTAAGCAAAAGGGAGTTTTATTAGAAAACAATGATTTGCTTTTTATAAATAAAGTAAAAAATTTATATGTAGATAGAAGTGAACACTCGAGTTATGAACAGTTTTATGAAGCACATTTTGGAAAGAAACCATCTGTAGGTAACCCGATTACATTTACACAAAAAATAGATACAATGTATAAAAATGCTTCTAATGCATTAAATGAACTCTTTAATAATCCAGAAAAATTAAGTAACTACAAAGAGTCTAAAAAAGTAGTAAACGAACTTGTGGATAGTGTATTAGATGAAGATTTTGCAATTAAATCTCTTATGCAGATTGCTACACATGATTACTATACGCACACACATTCTATAAACGTATCAATATATGCTTTAAGCTTAGGAAACTTTTTAGGTTTTAAAGCCAGTGAACTTGCAGAGTTAGGTGAAGCAGCACTTTTACACGATCTTGGAAAAAGCAAAATTGATAGTAAAATTATCAATAAAAATGGTTCGCTTACAAAAGATGAGTTTGATACAATGAAAAAACATCCATCTTTTGGAGTTAGTTTAGGTTTAAAGCTTGGTATTAAAAATAAAAAAGTATTAGAAGGTATAAAGTATCACCATGAAAAGATGGACGGTTCAGGCTATCCTAATGGGCTTTATAATGAAGAGATACCTATATATGCAAAAATTGTTGGTATGTGTGATATCTTTGATGCACTAACTAGTGAGAGAAGTTATAAAAAAGCGATGACATCTTTTGAAGCTTTAAAACTTATGAAAACAGAAATGAGTAAACATATAGATTTGAAATTGTTAAATCAAATGATCTTAATGTTTAAATAGATAATATAGTATTTATTTTTTTGGAGTTAAGATTGGAATTTTTTTTAAAACATCAGATAGCAATATTTAGAACTTTAGGATCATTGTTACTAGTTATTTCAATAGCTGCATTTTTTTGGACGGCACCGAAAAAAGGTTATACTGAAAATGAAATCGCTGCAGCCAATGTAGCAAGAATGGAAGCCAGAATAGCTTCACAAATGGGTGGTGGAGGCACTGCTAAAAGAGAACCTGATGCCAGTGAAATTGCAGAAAGATTCAAAAACACCAGAGAAGACCAGTTAAGATACACATTAATAATTATGATGATAGCAGGAGTCATATTCCTTGGATATAGCTTTATATCTAACAAGAATGATGATTAATTCATTTTTATACTTCTAGCTAAGGCTAGAAGAAACCTAGCCTCTATTCTAAGCTTCCGTGAACATTTTTCTTTGAAAAAAGTTCCATACGCTTAGGGCTATGCCTTATTGCTAGCTATAAGCACACCCTCAATAATGGCATCTATATCACCGTCTAAAATACCGCTTACATTTGAATAAGCCTCATTGCTTCTTGTATCTTTTACTTGTTGATACGGTTGCATTACGTATGAACGGATCTGATGTCCCCATCCAATCTCACTTTTTGCAACACCGTCTTGTTCAGCTTTTTGTGCTTCAAGTTCAAGCTCATATAGACGTGATTTTAACATCTTCATTGCAGTCGCTTTGTTTTTATGCTGAGATCTGTCATTTTGACACTGAACAACTACACCTGTTTCAATATGCGTTATACGAATAGCAGATTCTGTTTTATTTACATGTTGTCCACCTGCACCAGATGCACGGTATGTATCTATACGGATATCTTTGTCTTCAATATCTATTTCGATATTGTCATCAATCTCTGGTGACACCATTACAGATGAGAAAGATGTATGGCGTTTTGCATTTGAATCAAACGGACTTATTCTAACTAAACGATGAATACCGTTTTCAACTTTTAAATACCCGTAAGCGTTTTCGCCCTTAATGATTATAGATACGTCTTTTATACCTGCTTCTTCACCTACCTGGTAATCAAGTGTTTCGACTTTAAAACCACGTCTTTCAGCCCATCTTTTATACATACGAAGAAGCATCGATGCCCAGTCCTGACTTTCAGTCCCTCCTGCACCAGGGTGAATAGAAAGAATAGCATTATTTGCATCGCTTTCACCACTTAGTAGTACTTCAAGCTCCATTTTTTTAATCTGCTCTTCTAAGTTCGGTGCATCTTCAAAAAGTGACTCTATTGAGTCTTCATCATTTTCTTCTTTAGCCATCTCATATAGGTCTTTTGCATCTTCAATAGCTTCATTTGCTATATTGTACTTTTCTAGTTTACGCTCACACTGAGTTTTTTCTTTTTGAATTTTAGCGGCATTTTTTGCATCGTTCCAAAACTCAGGATCATTCTCAATCTCTTCAATCTCTTTTAGTCTGTTTTGAAGTTTATTTGGTTCAACTACGCCTGTAATATTGTCCATTTTTATAGATAAAGTTTTTAATAGTTCTGTATATTCATAGTTGTCCATAAATAGTCCGTAAAAAATAGTATAATTGCGGAATTATAACACATTAGGTAAGAAAATGAAGATAATTTCAAACCCACATGAATTAAATAATTATGTTAAAACTTTAGATAAAACTATCGGTTTTGTTCCAACTATGGGTGCTCTACATGAAGGGCATATTTCACTTATAAAAGAAGCAAGAAAAAATAATGAATTTGTAGTAGTTTCAATTTTTGTGAATCCAACACAGTTTTCAAAAGATGAAGACCTTGATAAATACCCACGTAAAGATGAAGCTGATAAAAAGATTTGTGAACTCTCAGGCGTCGATGTTCTATTTTTTCCAAATGCTGAAGATATATATGGAGATGATGAAGTATCACTTTTAGCACCAAATGTACGTGGGTATGTACTAGAAGGGCATACAAGACCTACACATTTTAACGGCGTATTAACAGTTGTAAATAAACTTTTAAATATAGTAAAACCTACGCGTGCATACTTTGGTAAAAAAGATGCTCAGCAATTAAACCTTATCACTTTAATGGTTAAACAACTTTTTATGAACGTAGAAATTGTTCCAATAGATACAAAAAGAGATTCTGATGGTTTAGCACTTAGCAGTAGAAATGTTTACTTATCTAAAGAGCAAAGGAAAGAAGCCCTGAAAATTCCGGGATCTTTAAACCTTGCATCTAATTTGATAGCAAAGAAAGTTTTGGACACTAAAGAGATACAAGAAAAAATGTTGGATTATCTAAGCCCGTTAGAAGTATTTTATGTGGAGATCTTGGACCGTGAGTTTAATAAAGTAGAAAATGTTGAGATCGGTAATACTATAATTTTGGTTGAAGTTAAAGTAGGCGAGACCAGATTACTCGATAATATCTGGCTTTAGATAGCCGTTTTCTATCATAATATCTATTGCTTTTTTAAATACAGGAACTGCAGTTTGAGCTGCAAACTGACTTTTTTTAGGCTCTATTACGACTACACCCATTGTATATTTTTTTGTTTTATCGTTAACAAAGCCTAAAAAAGCAGTATTGTATTTGTTTACATATCTTCCATCTTCAACTTTGTGGGCTGTTCCGGTTTTTCCTCCAACTTCTAAACCTGGTGTTATAGCCTTTACACCTGTACCTTTATTTACTGTTTTAATAAGTATTTGTTTCATACGGTGTGCAGTTTCAGGATTTACTATTTGCATCTGTTCAAGCTTTGGTATTTTTGTCTCTTCGCCAAGTTCATTAATTAATGAATCAACGATTTGAGGAGTCACACTTTTACCACCATTGTTAAATACGCTATATGCACGAATAAGTTGCATAAGATTTGCTCTCATTCCATATCCGTAGGAACAGGTAGCTTTGTATATTTCATTGTTAAGTCTTGTAGGATGTGGAATTGAACCTTTTCTTTCATAAATCATATCCGGAATGGATTTACTGGCAAATCCAAACTCTTTTAGACCTTCATGAAACTCTAAACCACTCATTTTCTGAGCAAGTTGAGCTATACCGATGTTTGATGAGTGAACTATAACATTCTCAGCACTTAACCAATCAAACTCATGTTCATCAGTAATAACTTTACGACCTATTTTAAAACGACCGTTATGACCGTTTACAAGATCATATGGATTTATAAGCTTTTTATCTAAAAGAAGAGCAAAAGTAATTGTTTTAATAACACTACCCGGTTCAAAACTGTACTCAAGCATAGCAGAATTAAGAGATGGATAGTCCTCTTTTCTTATATCTTTTGGAAGATATCTGTTTGAAGATGCCATGCTTAATACTTTTGCACTTTTTGTGTCCATTATAGCTAGCATAACCTGCTTTGCATCGAGCTCTTCTTTCATGGAATCAAGCATTTTTTCCATTCTTATTTGCAGAGATGCAGGTATGTTTAGTTTTAGATTAAGTCCGTTAAGCTGTTGTTTTGTAAAGCTCTCTTTATTTAATATTATATAACCGTTAACATCGCGCTTACCTTGACTCAATTCATCTTGTCTAGCTTCTAGCTCAGCCTCAAAACGTTTTTCAAGACCTTTCACACCTTTTATCTTTGTATATCCGTCATCTTCTATTTTATGTGTGTAACCTATTACAGGTGTTAAAAGTTTTTTATATGGATATTCTCGGCTTTCACCACTCTCAATAATATTTAAACCTTGAATAGTTTTTATACCTGTTCTAGGATTTAGCCTTACAATGAAAACATCGTAGCGTCTAAGTTCATATGCCAGTTTTTTAAGATATTGTGCATTTTTTTCCTCTATGTTATAGCTTAAAACAACTACACCGTTTCTTTTTGAGAGTTTCTCTCTTATCTCTTTAGGACTAATACCTGAATAGATACTAAACAGTTCTATAAAAAGATCTTTTTTCTGAGGATCTATAAACTTTGTATTTACAACCGCTTTATAGAGTTTTGTAGTATATGCTAGAGTAAAACCATCAGCACTTAAAATATTTCCACGCATTGCATAAGATGTATTTTTTGTATAGAGAGAGGGTAGGTTTCTGGGTGCTACTACATTTGATAGCATTACACCTAAAAATATTAAAAAACCTATAGATAATAGAGTGAAGAGTAAAAAGATCTTTTTACTCTTATTTTTACTTTGTGTATTCAAGTTATTATAGCTGTGTACGTCCGAGCTCTTTATATGCACTTAAAGCTTTATTTCTAATTTCAAGCATTAGTTTCATATTTGTTTCCGCTTTACCGATAGCAAGAGCCGCTTGATGTAAGTCTTTTACTTCACCCGTTGCCAAATCAGCAACAGCCTCTTCTTTTTTAACCTGAAGATCGTTCATCTCATTGATAGCACCTTTTAAGTGTTCGGCAAATGCTTCACCACTGTTTGCGCCATCAAGTTTTTGTTTCTGTTTTAATAGATCGGCAGTAGATGAGCTAAATAGTCCATCAACACCATTTGTAATATTACTCATTACTTACCCCTTATTGTAAAAGAGATATCGAAGCAGTTGCCATATCTTTTGCTGATTGAAAAGCAGATACATTTGCTTGATAACTTCTTGTAGCTTCTACTAAATCGGCCATTTCCACAACAGGATTAATATTTGGATAAGCTACATATCCATTTGCATCCGCATCAGGGTGTTCTGGCTCAAATTTCATTTTAGGTTCACGATCATCACGTGAGATCTTATCAACTACTACACTCATTATAGCAGGATTTACCTTTTTTCCAAATTCACCTTCATTCAGAGGATCTTGGTATTTTGCACTGTTTGTATCCTCTCCGATAGCTTTGTTGTAGTGATCGTTAAAGTTAACAGCTTTGAAAACTACCTCTTTGCGTCTATAAGGTCCACCCTCATCTGTACGAGTAGTTTGCGCATTTGCTATATTGCTTGATATTGTATTTACACGAACTCTTTGCGCACTTAAACCGTAACCGCTTATGTCAAAACTGTTTAAAAAATTACTCATAGTTTTTTCCCTCTTAAATATTAACTTATTTTACTAGATGCATCTATAACGCTTTTAAATATTGCACCATCTTTTTTTATCGCATTTATTAATGCATTAAACATTATCGAGTTTTTACTCATCTCTGTTGTTTCAACATCCAAATCAACACTGTTACCATCATTCCTAGCCATGTGACCATCACGGAAAAATGTTATCGGTTTTTCAGTGTTCTTTGGCTTTGGCGCTTCTATATGCTTGTCTGAAGTTTGAGCCATTTGTAACTGACCTCTATCGTCATTCATGATCTCCGCTTTTTTTTGCGCTAAATATTCTCCAAAACGGATATCGCGAGGACGATAATAAGGCGTGTCTGCATTTGCAATGTTAGAAGCTATCATCTTCTCACGAGCAGCACGATAGTTTAGTGCTTCTTTTGCCAAAATCGCTGTACGTGAGATTGAGATTGCCATCTTTATATCCTTAAGTTATACTTTTGTATGTTTATAAGCAAATATAGTACCAATATTTTATTTTTAAATTAATTTTAACTATTAAATATAAAATGTTATTTTAGATTACTGTATGTATAGTTTAAGCTTTTGTAAAGATTAATAGGAGCATAATACTTTTTACGGTTACTAGTGTAATCAAATTTTTTAAATTCAAGGAGTTCTTTATGAAAAGAGCTGGTTTTACAATGATCGAATTGATCTTCGTTATCGTTATCTTAGGTATTCTTGCAGCTGTTGCAGTTCCAAAACTTTCTGCTACTCGTTCTGATGCAGAGATTGCTAAAATTGCTACAAATGCTGCTACAGTTGTAAGTGACTATGGTTCGTCGTGGACTGCAAGAGCTAATTTAATTGGTACTACTGCATGGGAAGATGTTACTAATACACCTTTACAAACAACAGGTTCTTCAACATTAGCTGATCTGTCTACAGTTACGTTAAGTTCATCTCTTTATTTAACAGATGGTACAAATAACTGTGTTACATTTGCACCTGTAGCTGATGGTAATGCTTCTGTTGCTGGAACATTATATCCTTCTTTAAATGTTACATTATCAGCTGCTGGTACAAGTGCTGTATGTGACGGTGTACGTACTAGAATCTTATCTCTAGAAAAACAACATAATTTTGGTGGAACTGGTATTCAGTAAAACTAAATTTGTATAGTCCATACTCTTTGGACTGTACAATTATCTTCATTATTTAACTTCTTCAAATAAATTTTAATCATTATAAAATTGTGCTATAATCATCTTACTTATATTAATATAAACTAAAAAGGTATTTTATTATGAAAAGAGAAGCTTTTACTCTCATGGAGGTTTTATTTGTTATTGTGCTTTTAGGAATTTTAGCAGCAGTTGCAGTTCCAAGATTGTCTGCTACAAGAACAGATGCAGAGATAGCAAAAGGGAAAGCAGATGTATCTTCAATCCGATCATCGATACTTACTGAACGACAGTCTCAGGTTATAAGGGGTGTAGTTTCATTTATTCCTAAGCTTACAGAAAATACAACTGATACAATACTTTTTAGAGGTGATGGGACAAGAACTCTACTTACTTATGGTATAAAAGAGGGTGCATGGCAACATACAGCTGCTTTAACTTATACATACACTGCAGGTGGAGTAACAACAACATTTACATATACCCCCGCTACAGGTATATTTACATGTACTGCTGGTAATGACTACTGTGATGAATTAACAGATTAGAATTTAATAAAGAATTGAACTACTATAAAGTCTGCATATTAAACTCTCCTTTGGGGAGTTACACTTATCAATCTGACAAAACAATTTCACTATACTCAAAAATATCTATAAAATTTAACAACAGAGATGTTAACGGTGTTATTTTAGAAGTTTGTGAAAAACCAGAATTTGAGACTTTGGATATTTTAGAAGTTTTTGATGAGGTTTTTTCAGATAAACAGCTTGAATTAGCCCGTTTTATTTCATCTTACTATATATGTTCCTTGGGTGATGCACTAGGTTTAATGATTCCATATGAAAATAACTCTGAAATTAAAACTTTGCACCAAAAAGAAAAAGCGCATGAATCGGATATAGTACTTTCTAAAATACAATCAGACGCACTAGACTTTTTAAAAAAACAGAAAATATCTTTACTCTTTGGTGATACCGGAAGTGGGAAAACAGAGATATATATGAAGTATTTTGAAGATATTTTATCTCAAAATAAACGCTGTATATTTTTAATGCCTGAGATATCATTAACTCCACAAATGGATCAAAGACTGCAAAAACATTTTGGTGATGAAGTTGTAATGTACCACTCTAAACTTACTCCAAAAGCAAAAAAAATAGCCTTAGAGAAAATAAGAAACGGCGAAGCTAAAATTATAGCCGGTCCGCGTTCAGCTCTTTTTTTACCTGTAAAAGATTTGGGTTTAATAGTTGTAGATGAAGAGCACGACGATAGTTATAAATCATCATCAAGGCCACGTTACAATGCCAGGGATTTGGCTATTTATATGGGTAAACTTTATGATATACCTGTAGTGCTTGGCAGTGCGACTCCAAGTTTAACTACATATGTAAAATTTCCACATGTAAGGTTAAAAGGCGGTCATTTTAGCTCAAAACGAGAGTTCTTTTATGAAAGGTCAGCTGAATCGTTAAGTCCAGTGGTATTAAGAGAATTAAAGCAAACACTAAATGAAAAAAAACAAGCTATTGTTTTTATACCAACGCGTGCTAATTTTAAAAATCTTATCTGTGCTGATTGCGGGCACACACATAAATGTGTTTTTTGTTCAGTTGGCTTAAGTGTTCATAACAAATCTAATGCACTTAAATGTCACTACTGTAATTATACTCAGGCGATCCCTCAAATATGTTCTGAATGTGGTTCAGACATGCTTGTAAGTAGCCGTTTGGGAACTGCTGAAGCTGTAAAGAATTTAAGTGAAGAGTTTAAAGATGCATACATTGAGCAGTTTGATCGTGACGTTATAACGAGTAACACAAAGTTAAAAAAAGCACTAAAAAGATTTAACGATCATGAGAGCGATATATTGGTTGGAACTCAGATGCTAAGTAAAGGGCATGATTATCACGGTGTAACTTTAGCTATTGTTTTGGGACTTGACAATATTTTAAATATGCCAGATTACCGTTCGCGTGAGCGTGCCCTTTCATCACTGCTTCAAATAGCGGGAAGAAGTGGTAGGAAAGATAAGGCAAAAGTTTTGGTTCAGAGCTTTAACGAGGAATTTTTTAAAGTATATTTGGATTCATATGAGAGCTTTTTGGATGAAGAAAAAATCTATAGAGAGGGACTCTATCCACCGTATAAAAAGCTGGCACGTTTGCTGTTTAGCCATAAAAACGGTGCTAAGACCAGAGAAGCTATGGAAGAAGTACTTGACAGTATAAAGCTGCATAAAAATGTGGAAGTAGTAGGCTCTGGAAAATGCGCGATAGAAAAGATAGCAAACAAATATCGTTTTGAGATACTTCTCCGAGCAGATAAGAGTACAGATCTTATTAAAGCTATACATGCAAGTAAAAACGACCTATGTGAAGTTGATATGGATCCTATAGAATTTGGTTAGGATAATATGAAATTAGTTATTTTATTTTTTCTACTAATAAATAGTTTACATGCATCTAAAATTAGAATACTTGATATATATGAATATAAAAATAAAGATATAAGAGAACTCTCAGCTCTTGCATATGATGGAAAGATACTGTATGCTTTAAGTGACTACGGTGAACTTCATCATTTTAAATTTGAAATAGAAAATAATAAAATAAAAAATTTAAAGCATATAAAAACTTATAAATTAAGAGATAAAAAACAACAACCTTTAAAAAAGAAAAAAAGAGATTCAGAAGGTTTGATTTATAAAGATCAGAAGCTATACATCTCTTTTGAGAGAAAACATCGTATAGAGTCATATACTTTAGACGGCATAAAAATAAAAAAAATTAAGCTAAATAAAAAACTAGATAATAAAGATAATTTTATTGGTAAAAACAAAGGTTTTGAAGCACTAGGCTTTAATAAAAAGTATGGTTTTATAACAGCACCTGAAGCACCTTTTAAAGGTGATGGGCTACATATATTGTATGCTAAGGATAAGATTTATAAAATCAAAAAAAACGGTTATATCACAGCTCTGGAGTTTACAACTAAAAACAAACTTCTGGTACTGGAGAGAGACTTTAACAATCTAACTAGAAGACAGATTATAACAATTAGTTTGGCGAGTTTGAATAAGTGTGATTCAGGTATATGTGAATCTGAAGTTTTGAAAGTGTTAGACAGTTATAAAGATAAAAATGTAGATAATTTTGAGGGTTTGGCAAAGATAGACAAAAATCTTTTTTTAATGGTAAGCGATGATAATGCAAGTGAGTTTCAAAAAACACTTTTCGTGCTTTTTGAAATTAATTAAGAGTTGATCTCACCTTTTATGACTTTTGCCAGTTCAGAACATTCTTTAATTTTTTGAGAGTAGTTAAGATCTTCTTTTAAAAGGATATCTATAAATGCACTACCGACTATAACACCATCAGCACCTTTAACTTTGTCTTTTGCAGTTTTGGCATTTACTCCAAAACCTACATATACAGGTGTTTGAGTGTATTTTTTAATAGACTCTAAAAACGGCTGAAGATCTTCAGCTTTTCCACTTCCGGTAATACCTGCATACGCTACCATATAGATAAACTTTTGTGCATCTTTAACAACTTCTGCGATCCTCTCTTCAGAGTCTGTTGGAGCAACAAAAGATATGTTTGAGAGGTTATTTTGTGCAAAAAGATCTTTATACTTTAGAGCTTCTTCATGAGGAAGGTCTGGAATTATCAAGCCGTTTATTCCAATCTCTCTGGCTTCTGGTAAAAGTTTTGAAAGGTTTTGTTGGTAAAACGAGTTAAAATAACCCATCCACAACGTATCAACTTTTGGTGCTATCTCACAAGATATCTCTTTTAAATGTTTAAATTTAAAACCAAGTTCAAGTGCTTTATGATTAGCCTTTTCTATTAAAGGACCATCAGCTACAGGGTCTGAAAACGGTACACCAAGCTCTAGTGTATCAACTCCGTTTTCACCTAAGGCAAGGCCTAAGTCTATGCTAAAAGATTTTTCAGGGTATCCTGAAGTTATATATGCTACTAAATTTTTCAATCTTCATCCAAATCAGGTATTTTAAGTAGAGAATATTTTACACGTGTAAGTTCATTGTCATTTTTTAAATCATCTTTCCATGCAGCAAAGATATCACAGACTTCTAAAAGCCAATTGATAGTTTTTTCACTTAAGGGTTTATTTTTTTGTCTGAGTTCATCCAAAACCTCTTCAACAAAAGTAGATAACCTTCTCATTGGTTCTATTTTTAGAAATCCTGATGCAGATTTGATATTATGGAATATACGGAATAATTCATTGACACTACGTTGATACGTGTCAGGTTTTGAAAGGTCTATAATCATCACTTCCATACTTTCTACCATCATAGTGTAGTGGTCATAAAACTCGTCAACTACTTCGAAATCAAAGTTAGAATCTAAGTCACTCTTTATTCCCATAAAATATTTCTCCTAATTAATGCAATTGTATCAGTTTTTAGTTAAAATACGATTATGAAGAAAAAAATGACAATAACATCAATTAAAAAAGCAAAAGCCGATAAACCATTGGTGATGATCACTGCATATGACGCTTTGTTTGCAAAGCTGTTTGAAAATAGTGCTGATATGATACTTGTCGGAGACTCACTTAATATGAGTTTTGCAGGTAAAAATGACACACTAAGTGCAAGCCTAGAGCAGATGATCTATCATACAAATGCAGTTTGTGCCGGTGCTAAAAATAGTTTTGTTGTATGTGATATGCCCTTTGGAACTTATGTTAATAAAGATGACGCTTTAAGAAATGCTATAAAAGTTTTTCAAGAGACTCCTGCTGACTGTGTAAAGATTGAGGGTGGTTTGGACAAAGCAGATATTGTTAAACATTTAACTAGTAATGGCATAGCAGTATGTGGTCATATTGGTTTGCTTCCACAAGCTTTTAGAAGCGAAGGCGGATATAAAGTTAAAGGTAAAACCGAAGATGAAAAACGCTCTTTAATTGCTGATGCAAAAGCCATAGAAGAGGCTGGTGCATTTTGTATGGTTATAGAGGGTGTAAAGGCTGATGTGGCTGCAGAGGTTGCAAAAAGTGTTGAGGTTCCAGTTATTGGTATCGGAGCAGGTGTAGATGTAGACGGGCAGGTGTTAGTATTTTCAGATATGCTTGGACTTTTTGAAGAGTTTACTCCAAAGTTTGTCAAAAAGTATCTTGATGGTGCATTACTTGTTAAAGATGCAGTTGCAAACTATGCAGATGAAGTTGTTAAAAGAGAATTTCCAAAAGAGGAACACACTTACTAATGGATAGATTGGTAGAGATTGAGAAGTTTGATTCAGAAGAGTCCAGTGAGCTAAGTCTTCGTCCCGATGCCTGGAATGAATACATAGGTCAGGAGCAGATGAAAAAAAATCTCGGTGTGTTTATAGAGGCTAGTAAAAAACGCCAAGAGGCGCTTGATCATGTGCTTTTTTACGGCCCTCCTGGACTTGGAAAAACGACTTTGGCATTGATTATTGCAAATGAGATGGACTCAAACATTAAAGTAACTGCAGCTCCGATGATTGAAAAAAGCGGAGATTTGGCTGCAATACTTACAAACTTGGAAGAGGGTGACATACTTTTTATAGATGAGATTCACCGCCTTTCACCTGCTGTTGAAGAGATCCTTTACTCATCTATGGAAGACTTTCGTATAGATATTATCATAGGTAGCGGTCCTGCTGCACAAACAGTTAAAATTGACCTTCCAAGATTTACTCTAATTGGTGCTACAACAAGAGCAGGGATGCTTTCAAATCCACTGCGTGATAGATTTGGCATGAACTTTAGGTTACAGTTTTATAGCCATGAAGAGTTAGCTCAGATTATCTCTCAAGCTTCAAAAAAACTTGATCGTGAGATAGTGCACGAAGCTGCGCTTGAGATTGCAAAAAGAAGTCGCGGTACTCCACGTATAGCCTTAAGATTATTACGTCGTGTAAGAGACTTTGCAGATGTAGCTGATGAGATGAATATTGAACATCATAGAACAAAGTTTGCTTTGGATGAGCTAGGAATAAATTCTCATGGGTTTGATGAGATGGACTTAAAACTTTTAAAACTCCTAACAGATGCAAGAGGTAAACCTATGGGACTTAGCACAATTGCGGCAAGTTTAAGTGAGGATGAGGGTACGGTTGAAGATGTACTTGAACCGTATCTTTTAGCAAACGGTTATTTAGAACGCACAGCTAAGGGTCGAAAGGCTACTCGTGCTACCTATGATGTTTTAAATATGGATTGGGTAAATGAAGAGGGGACTTTATTTTGAAACCACAGTATTTTGTAGCTATTTTATTTGCAACAGCACTTTATTGGATGTATTTTTTATATGCACCTTTTTTACTTAGTATGACAATAGCTGCACTTTTAGCTATATCAACATCAAATATTCAAGATTTTTTTGAGAATAAAACAGGTTCAAAATTTACAGCTGCATTTATTTCCAGTGCGCTTTTAGCAGTTTTATTTTTCGTACCGCTTGGTTATTTTTTAGCAACGATCACTATAAAGTTAAATACGCTTGATCAGATGACAATTAAAGGAATGGAAGTTTTTATAAGAGGCTTTATAGAAAACCCACCAGCTTATTTAGAATTTTTAAAGCCATACATTGAGGGAAAACTAAACGATATAGACGTAAAAGCAATTGCTTCAGATGCTATATCATTAGCTGGAAATATTACAGCACTTTCAGCCGGTTTTATAAAAAATGCATTTTTGGTTATAGTTTTTTATTTCTTTGCTCAATACAACGGAGCTACAATTGTAGAGTTTTTAAAAAGGGTAGTTCAGGTTTCTGTAGAAGAAGCAGATACATTGGCAAAAGAGCTCTCAAGTGTTATGAGTGTTGTTTTTTACTCAATAATTGTTAATGCTATGTTTCAAGGTATTTTGTTTGGTGTAGCTATTTCGTTCTTTGGATATGATGGTATTTTATTTGGAATCATGTATGGATTTGCATCGTTAATTCCAATAGTAGGTGGAGCATTGATGTGGCTTCCGTTTATGATGTATGAATTCTATCTTGGAAATGTTTTTAATGCATTTTTTATAGCACTATATTCAATTATAATGATATCGATCATTGCAGATACGTTTATTAAACCTATTATTATAAAAGAGATAAACAATAGGCTTCTAGAGGAGGATGATGCAAAACTAAATGAGCTTGTTATATTTTTTGCGATCATAGCAGGGCTTGCTACGTTCGGTTTTTGGGGGATGATACTTGGACCTGCGATTACTGCATTTTTCCTAACAATTTTAAAGATATTTGAAGCACGTACTGCAGATTGTGCCGCTTAGTCTAATTAAGTTTATAAAAGCAAGGACAAAACACCTAAAGGTGTACACCTAGCCTTAGTATAAGCTCCCGTGAGCATTTTCACAAAATGCTCCATACGCTTATGGCTTAGGTGCATAGATCTCCGGATAATCTGTTTTAAAACGTCTGTGTACCCAAAACCAGAATTTAGGTTCTTTCTCTATTAAAGAACCTAGCCAATCAGCTTGTGCTTGTGTGGCTTTTTGTATATCGTGAGATTCATCATCAGTTTTTTCAACTTTTATCTCATCAAACAACATAAGTGTATAGTTTTCTTCATCATCTGTTCTGATAGTTACAGGTATTATGGCTGCATCAAATTTTCTGGCTAAGTAAGCAGGTGTAGGTGTTTGAGAGATTTTTTTACCCATAAAATCAACTTCAACACCCTCTCTTTTGTTTAAATTAGTATCTATTAATATACCACTCCCTTTTTTCTCTTTTATGTATCGGATTAGCGGCTTTATAACTTTTGACTTTTCAAGATTTATATTTCCAAATTTAGCACGTCCCTCTAACAACCAGTCTTGCATAGTCGGGTTTTTCATTTTTCTATAAACAGCTACAATAGGTTCTATAAATGCTCCTATACTAGCCCCACCTAGCTCCCAAGAAGAATAGTGTGTGGTAACGTAGATTACTGCACGACCTTCTTTATGAACTTTCTCTACAGCTTCAATATTTTCTATAGTTATGATTTTTTTCAGATCATCTTTAGACATATGTCTTAACTCCATAATATGGTGGAAGTTAAGTAAAAGGTTTTTAAAGCTGTATTTTGTAATCTCGACTTTTTCTTTTTGGCTTAGTTTGTCTCCAAATATAAAATCTAAGTTATTAAAAGATACTTTTCTATACTTTGCTGAAACATAATATGCAAGAGTCCCTAATGATGTAAATAAAAATCTTCTAAAACTTCTTGGAAAAATCATTAAGAACTTTTCAAATAGTAAAAATAGTTTATAAGCCATTTGTAATTAACCTGTTTTTATTGGAATTATAACATTAAAAATTTGCGTTAAATTTACAACTAGCAAGATTTAATAACCATTTTGCTATACTTCCAAATATATTTAAGATACAGGATAAAAGCATTATGGTTGCATCTGATATTCAAAATTTCTCAATAAATAGAACAAAAGCTAGAGCATATTTTTGTTACCTTTTTTCTAAAAATATACCAAATCGCTTGCCGTCACTTAGTATTGACATGATCGTACCTCGTCTTTTAAAGATCAAAGATGATTTGGGCAGTTGTGATGGAGCATATCTACTTGATTACAAAGGTGTTCAAGTTACACCTACATACACAAATAAAAAATCTGATGATGAAGATATAGGTAGAATAAGGGCAGATCGTGCATATTATTATCGTGCAGTTCGTGAAGGACGTTGTACTATAACCGATCCATATCCATCACTTATTACAGGTGAATTGGCTGTTACTGCATCTCAACCAATTTATGATGAAGCTGGTGATATAAAATATGTAGCTTGTTTAGATATGTCTTTAGATGAGGTATTAAAAATATCTCATCTAAATTCTAATGATATTTTCTTTGCAAAGTTGTTTAAATACTCATATGCAACTTTTGCTTTTGCTCTTGTAGCAATATCAATGCTTTTATTTTTTAAAGGTTTGACAAGTTTCTTTATAAATGAGATTACTCCTTTTCATTTTAAAATAAAGGATGTTTTTGAAGCTACTATTCTTTTAACTTTGGCATTGGCAATATTTGATCTGGCCAAGACCATTTTTGAAGAAGAAGTATTAGGTAGAATAAAAGATACCAGTACATCAGGTACACATAAAACTATGGTTAAGTTTATAGGTTCCATTATCATAGCTTTATCGATAGAAGCGTTGATGCTTGTATTTAAATTTGCCATAACAGATCCAAGTCAGCTTTTATACTCAATGTATATTGTAGGCGGTGTTGGAATATTACTGTTTGGTTTGGCATTTTATATTAAATTTACAAAAGAAAAAGAGACTCATATATGAAACAAAATATAGCTATAGTTGACTATAACATGGGAAACTTGGCAAGTGTAAAAAACGCATTTGAAAAGTTGGGACAACATACTATTGTTGAGAGCGATCCTGAAAAGTTTAAAGAGTATGACAAGTTAATACTACCTGGTGTTGGTGCATTTGGCGATGCTATGGAACATCTTGGGGAGCGTAATATGGTAGATGCTATAAAAGAGTATGCTGAGAGTGGAAACTATATGTTTGGTATCTGCTTGGGAATGCAGCTTTTATTTGAATCTTCTCAGGAATTTGGTAGTAATGAAGGACTTGGCCTGATCAAGGGTCATGTGGAAGCTTTTGATACATCAAAATTTAGTGAGTCTCTGAAGGTTCCACATATGGGATGGAATAGAATGTTTACAAAAGAGCATCCTCTTTTTAAAGGTTTAGATGAGATGCATTATCTTTATTTTGTTCACTCATTTCATGCTGTATGTGATGATGAAAAAGATATTATAGGACGTACTGAATATGGATACGAGTTTACATCAAGTGTTGCAAAAGACAATATTTTAGGTATTCAGCCACACCCTGAAAAAAGCCATGAGAATGGTTTGAAAATTTTAGAAAACTTTATTAATTTATAGGAAAAACATATATGACACTTTACCCGGCAATAGATTTAAAAGATGGAAAAGCAGTTCGCCTTACAAAAGGGCTTATGGATAGTGCTAAAATATACTCAAACGAGCCATATGAGTTAGTAAAAAAATTTGAAGATATGGGTGCTGAGTGGGTACATTTAGTTGATCTAAACGGTGCATTTGCAGGTGAGCCTAAAAATCTGGAGCAGATTATTAAAATTCGTCAAAACTGTAATGTAAAGCTTGAGTTAGGCGGTGGAATTAGAGATGAAGCTACAATTCAAAAGATGCTTGAAATAGGGATAGATAGAATAATACTAGGCTCAATAGCAGTTAAAGATCCACAGTTTGTAAAAGATATGGCTGCAAAATATCCTATAGCTGTAGGTATTGATGCAATTGACGGATTTGTGGCTGTTGAGGGCTGGGGTGAAGTTAGTGAGATGAAGGCAACTGACTTGGCAAAAGAGTTTGCAAATGCAGGTGTAGAAGCTATTATATGTACAGATGTGGGTAAAGATGGTACTTTAAGTGGTGTAAATGTTAAGTTTACCGTTGATATTGCCGATGCTAGTGGTGTAAGTACTATCGCAAGCGGCGGTGTTAAAGATGAAGATGATATTAAAGCTTTAATAGAGACCAAAAAGGTCGATGGTGTTATCATTGGAAAGGCTTATTATGAGGGTACATTGGACTTGGAGAAAATGTTCAAACTACTTGATTAATAGAAAAAAAATAAAAATTTTGTTATTATACAGTAATAAATTTTGCAAAATATATATATAAAAAAGGATTTTAGTTGAAAATACTTGTTGTTGATGACAGTTCTACAATGCGTCGTATTATTAAAAACACTTTAGCTAGACTTAACTATAAAGATGTACTAGAAGGTGCTGATGGTGTTGAAGGTTGGGATGCGATAAATGCTAATCCTGATGTAGAGATGCTGATTACAGACTGGAATATGCCTGAAATGAATGGTCTTGAACTTGTTAAAAAAGTTCGTGCAGATGATCGTTTTACAGATCTTCCGATCATCATGGTTACAACAGAGGGTGGTAAAGCAGAAGTTATAACTGCACTTAAAGCAGGTGTTAACAACTACATAGTAAAACCATTTACACCACAAGTTTTAAAAGAGAAGCTTGCTGCTGTGATGGGCGTAACCGAGTAATGCAAGAGAGCTATTATGAGCTCACAATCTCTGTATCTTCTCATCATGAGCTTTTTGCAGATTTCTTAGCCGACACTATACCTGTCGGATTTGAAGAGACTGAAAACGGTTTTATTGTAAGAAGTGAGGATGATCTTCAAACTATAGCTTGGGGTGTTGAGCAATTCGCACAGGCACTCTCTAAAGCACTGTCTTCAAACATTGAATGTGAATGTAATCAAAAAAAACTTAAAGCGAGTGATTGGATAAAAGAATACCAGCAAAGTATTCAACCAATAGAAATAGAGAAGTTTTATATCCATCCTACATGGGATGAACCGAGTGATAAGCTTATAAATATTGAGATTGATCCAGCACTTGCTTTTGGAACAGGGCATCATCCAACTACTGCTTCATCACTTCGTGCTATTTCTGAATATGTAAAAGATGGTGACAGAGTTATTGATGTTGGAAGCGGAAGCGGTATTTTAGGTGTTGGAGCTTTAAAACTTGGTGCAAAAGTAGATGCGTGTGATACGGATCCGGTTTCAGTTGAAAATACACTTCAAAATGCAGAATTAAATAATGTAGAATTTAATAAAGTATGGGAAGGTTCGTGTTCATTAGCAGATGATAAATATGATGTAGTAGTTGCAAACATCGTAGCAGATGTTTTGACTTTTATAGCTAAAGATTTAAAATCTGCCTTAAAAGATTCAGGTGTAATGATTTTATCAGGTATTTTAGATAAGTATGAAGATAAAGTTTTAAAGTTTTACAAAGATATGAAAATAGAACAAAGAATAGCCCAAGAGGAATGGGTAACATTAGTATTAAAGAAGGAAAACTAAACAAAGATGCAGAAAAAGCCAAACAAGCAAAACAACCAAAATAATAATCCAAATAATTTTTTTAATCAAAATCCATTAATAACATTTGCAATATTTTCAGTTGTAGTTATCCTGCTGTTTAAAGCATTAGTAGGTGAAAATTCTACTATGGATGGGCAAACTGGAACAAAAAGAACACAGCAAGTATCTTATTCGGAATTAAAATCTTTAGTTGCGCAAAAAGCTTTAAACAAAGTAGAGATTGGTCAGACGTTTATCCGTGCTAAATCATCAGATGGTACTGTGTATACAACTAGAATTGTAAAAAATGACACTGAACTAGTAAAAGAGTTAGATAAACAAGGGATCGAATACAGCGGTTTTAGTGAAACTAACTGGTTTACAGAGATGTTTGGATGGTTATTCCCATTTTTAATTATTATGGCTTTATGGATGTTTTTTGCAGGTCGTATGCAGAAAAATATGGGTAACGGTATACTTGGTATGGGTGGAAGTAAGAATATGGTTAATTCTGAAAAACCTAAAACTAAATTTGACGACGTAGCAGGCGTAGAAGAAGCTAAAGAGGAAGTTCAAGAGATAGTTGACTTTTTAAAGCATCCTGGACGTTATGTAGAGATTGGTGCAAAGATTCCAAAAGGTGTATTATTAGTTGGATCACCTGGTACTGGTAAGACGCTTTTAGCTAAAGCTGTTGCAGGCGAAGCTGATGTACCGTTTTTCTCAGTTACAGGTTCTAGCTTTATAGAGATGTTTGTCGGTGTAGGTGCTGCGCGTGTAAGAGATCTATTTGAGCAAGCTAAAAAAGACAGCCCAAGTATTATATTTATAGATGAGATCGATGCAATCGGTAAAAGCCGTGCAGCTGGTGGTATGATGGGTGGTAACGATGAACGTGAACAAACTCTAAATCAGCTATTATCTGAGATGGATGGTTTTGGAACTGATACTCCTGTAATTATTTTAGCTGCTACAAATAGACCTGAAACACTGGACCAAGCTCTTATGAGACCTGGTCGTTTTGATAGACAAGTATTAGTGGATAAGCCTGATTTTGAAGGTCGTATTAAAATACTTAAAGTTCACACAAAAGGTGTGAAGATGGATGACGACGTAGAACTTGAAGAGGTAGCTCGTCTTACGGCAGGACTAGCTGGAGCTGATCTGGCAAATGTTGTAAATGAAGCTGCTCTTTTAGCGGGTCGTAAAAACCAAAAAACAGTTAAGCAGCAAGATCTGTTTGAATCAGTTGAGCGTGCGCTTGCTGGTTTAGCGAAAAAATCTCGCCGTATCAATCCAAAAGAGAAAAAAATAGTAGCTTATCATGAGAGTGGTCATGCTCTTTTAGCAGAGACTACAAAAGGTGCTAAACAAGTGTCTAAAGTATCTATTGTACCACGTGGACTTGCAGCTTTAGGATATACACTAAATAAACCTGAAGAAGACAAGTTTATGATGCAACGCCATGAACTATGGGCTGAAGTAGATGTACTTCTTGGTGGTCGTGCGGCTGAGCAGGTTTTCATCGGTGAGATCTCAACAGGTGCTGGGAATGACTTAGAACGTGCAACAGATATAATCAAGTCTATGGTTCAAACATACGGTATGACAGATGTTGCAGGGCTAATGGTAATGGAAAAATCACGCCAGTCTTTCTTAGGACCTCAAGGTGGTGCAGCTCGTGAATACAGTGATAAACTGGCTCAAGAAGCGGACGAGTTTATCAAAGCTTCGTTAGATGAACATTACAGTGCTGTTGTAGCTAGACTTGAAGAGTATAAAGGCGCAATAGAAGATATGGTTAAACTTCTTTACAAAAAAGAGAATATTACAGGTGAAGAAGTTAGAGAGATCATATTAAATTTTGAAAAAGAAAACGGCATCGAATCTAAAGTTCAGGAACATATCAATGAGATAAAAGATGAACTTGAACAAGATGCTACAATGAGCGAAAAAGAGAATAAAGATGATGAAAAATAATCTATTCCCTATATCTAAAGAGGGTTGGAACTATATAGCATACGCAGTTGTACTTTTTTTAGTATTAGGTTTTTTAGATTTAGAGTTTTTACAGTTTTTCGCATTTGTAGGTATTATGTTTTTTATATATATCTACAGAAATCCTGAGCGTCAGATAATGGCCTTGGAAAAGGGTGGAGTTGTTAGCCCCGTAGATGGAAATGTTTCAGATCTGCAAGAGGATAAAAACTCTACAATTTTAACTATAGAGAGCTCTTACCACGATGTTTCTGTTCTTAGAGTACCTATCTCTTGTGTTGTAAAAAACATTAAAGCTATTAGAGGTTCATCTTTGGGAAAAAACTCTTCAAAGTCAGAGATACTAAATGAAAAGCTTACTATAGATTTTGAAGATGAACAAAAAAGAGTTATTAGTATTTCACATCTAAGCACATTAAACTTTGCAAATATCTCACATGATTTAAGTGAGTCTCAAAAACTTATTCAAGGTTTTAGATATGGTGTTATGCCAAAAGGTATAACAAAAATTATTCTGCCAAAAGGCTCAAAAGTTAATGTTAATATTGGAGATGAGCTTAAAGGATGTGAGTCTATTATTGCTTATCTTTCTTAGCTAAAACTTTTTGTGTGTAGAGTTTGTCTGCATCTATATCAAATGTAAAGTATTTGGATTTAAATCCAGAATCACCAATCGTCTTTAACTGAATCGATGCTCCCTCATTATTTTGGGTCTGCAGGTATAATAAACCAAGTGCATAACGGCTCTCTTTAAACGTTTTATTTTTCATTTTAGAAAGCTCTAGTAGTGCTATTGCATTGGCACTGTGATCTGCTGCTGTAGAAGCTACTGCACCTAGATACAGAGTATATGAATCTGTTACTTTTAATCCATCTATAAGATTGTTGTAAAGTACATAAGACTCTTCGTATGCTTTATCATATAAAGATGTAAGAGCTAAAGCACTTGTAAGCTCATGTGTATATTTCTGTGTAGTTTCTAACTCATCTCTTAGCAGTTTTCTTACAAAGTATAAATTTCCTGTAATTAATGCTTGCTGAGCATAAAGATGTCTTGTTATAAAAGGACCGTAAAAGAGATCTTTATAATCAAATTTTTGCTCTCTGTAATAGTTTTGTACCTCAAAAGAATATTTTTTAGTTTTTAAATCACTATAGTAAGCATCTGTATACATAATATGTGGAAGTATATCATTTGGAAATAGTGCAACCAAGTTTGTTACAGCTTGTTTCAACAGTCTTTCATTACCGACATCTGATGCTATAATAGCCTGTAATGCTATATAAATAGGTCTTTGTTTGTAATTATTATACAACCATTCAGCAGCGCTTATAGAGTTGTTTTCAGAAATAAACATAAGAGTTCTGTAAAATTGCATATCTTCAGAATCGTTTTCTAAAATCATAGATTCCTTTAAAACATTTACAAGTTTTTTATCATCTATATCAAGTAATTGCGCACACATAGACGCATATATACCGGATGCATAGTTTTTAGCATCTAAATGGAAAGATTTTTTAAAGTGCTCATACGCATTTTTGATATCACCCATTTGAGCATATGTAAGAGCTAAATTATAATGAAGTATTGAGTGTTTAGGTTGAAGTTTTACTAGCTGTTTTAGCTTGCTGTTAGCATCTCTTATATCAAACGATAATGCTAATTTTATTGCCTGGATTATACCTTTGTTTACGCTAGATGTCGATTTACTTTTTTGAAGGTATTTTTTAGCACTATCAACATTGTCAATGTATATGTTTGTATTCCCTTTTCTAATATAGTCGATCGTAGCATTGGCATTAAATATTTTATATGGAGAGAAATAAAATATTTTGCTATATTTAACAAGAAGGCTATTTTTTAGATCATCAATATAACTTATTTGAGCCTTTTGCGGATCAAATAGTTCATCTTTTAGTTTAACTTTTAGAGGGTATGGTTTATAAACTTCTGCTGGAAACATATCTGTAGTGTTTTGAATCATTTTTCCAGCAGATGTTATTTTCCCTGTTTTTAAATATATATAGCTAAGTGCAACTGCAGATTTAACAGGCTCTATATTGTTACTCATAGCTTCTTGCAGATATTTTTGAGCAAGTGGTAGATCACCGATTCTTGCATATAACAAACCAAGTGATAGAGAATCTTTTTTATTGTATTTGTTTTCTAATTTTTCAATTGCAACATAATTATTGTCATACAGTGCATTTATTTTCGCAGATAGGTGTTTTTGAATATTCGGGTATTCTTTTGTTGTCGGATTATTTAATGCACTTAGAGCTTCTAAATAGTTTTGTTTGTAATACTGTACTAAAGAGTAATAGTAAGAGTATAAAGGCGAAGAACTTTCATTTGGTAAAAATGCGTATGCTAGATCAATGTAGTAATTGAAACGTTTTTCATCTTTTAAATGTAGGGAACATACGGCGGCATTAATTGCACTAACACATCTTTTTTCCCCATTTTCAATAGCTTTTGCAAAAGTTTGCAGTGCAGTGTCGTATTGTTTGTTTTTTAGTTGGGCTACGCCAAGGTTGTATTGTGAAATAGACTCACTGTACTGCGCAATTTTTTCGTATAGATGAAGAGCTTTAGCTTGTGAACCGTTTTCATATAAATATGCAGCTTTTGCAATCATATTTTCAAGTTTTGTAATTTCAGCGGATTGTTTTTTTTGTTTATCTTTATCCAGTCTGGTTTCTATAGAATCAAGATTGTATTGTGTTATATCCTTTTTTTCAGATGATAAAGCTACAACCAAAGAGAGTATGATTATTACAATTAAAACTGCACTTATTGCAGAGAAGATAATTATCTTTTTTTTCTTATCTGAATCATCAGGTGTACTAAGTTCATCTTCCTTAGCTACATCATCATCCTCAATGATAATTATCTCTTCTAGTTCCTCAGCCATTACATACCTTATATTTTATAATGAGATGTAAGCAAATAAAGTGCCAAAATAAGGTATGCCTTATTAAAATTATCTTGCTTGTTTAATAGCTTCTAATGCCGCTTCGTAATCTGGTTCGCTTGTAACTTCAGGTACTATCTCTTTATATACGATTTTCCCCTCTCTATCTACTACGAAAACAGCTCTTGCACTTAAACCTTTTAGTTTGTTATCAGCCATTAAAACACCGTATGCTTTACTAACTTCTTTATCTATATAATCAGATGCTACGCTTAGGTTTTCTATCCCCTGAGTTGAACAAAATCTGTCAGATGCAAAAGGTAAGTCCATAGAGATTACAGTAGTTTCACAAATGTCTAGATTATTTACATCTACATTAAATCTTCTTGTCTCAGCTGCACAAGTATCAGTATCTAATGACGGTAGAGTAATGATCAGTTGGATTTTGTCTTTTGCTCCTCCAACCTCAATGTCACTTAAATCTGTACCTACGGCTATAGCTTTTGGTGCATCATCACCAACATTTAGCTCATTTCCTGCTAGTTTAACTTCTGTTCCTTTAAACATAGTAGTTTGCATATATATCCCTTAATAAAATTTTGATTATATTAACATTTTTTTTATATTAATTTATTAAGTTGTACAAAAGTAAAAAAAAAATCTTTGAAAGTGGGTAGATAATAATCTGATTTATTGATCTAAAATTTCCAGCTCTTTTTCAAACCATTTTATAAGGGTACTTTTTTCATCTTTACTAAGCTCGGCATTATCATGTACAGATACATAACTCGGTAGTGCCATCATTCCGTTATTAACAGTCATTATAGCGCGCTTTAATCTTGCTTTTTTAATATCTTTGTCTATATTTTTCCACTCAGAAAAATTCAGAGCCTTACGCCCTTTTTTAACATGTGATGCTACAAAAAACGATACAGGTGCAATCTCTGAGTAATAAGGCCATTTTGTTTCATAAGAGTGGCAGTCGAAACAGCTGTTTTTCAATATATTCATTACATCTTTTGATGAGTTTAGCGCTATAGCCTTATCGATAGGTGGATTTGTTTTATCCGGTCTTATAAATTGAATTGCAATCAATATGAATAGCGTAATTAGCAGTGTTTTCTTAAGCAATTTTTATCTCCTAAAAATTTTTGTGATTCTAACAAATAAATAATAATAAATTGCTACAATATTGAATCTATAAAATGTTAAAAAAGGATAGGACTTGACTGAGCATCTTCATGCAATTGAAAGATTTATAAAAGACGAATCATTTAGTGGTATTTTACTTTTTGCAGCCACATTGGCAGCCGTAATCGTTGCAAACAGCGCATTAAGCGAGAGTTATTTTGCTTTGTGGAATATGGCTTTAGGTGTGACAATAGGTGAACATACGATATCTATGAGTTTAATGCACTGGATAAATGATGGACTTATGGCCCTATTTTTTCTTATGGTAGGTTTGGAGATCAAAAGAGAGTTGCTTATCGGTGAGTTGTCATCGATTCAAAAAGCGAGTTTTCCAATTGTAGCAGCAATCGGAGGTATGATAATTCCTGCGCTTATATATGTTTCTTTAAATATGGATGATCCTAAAGGTTTCGGAATTCCAATGGCTACAGATATAGCATTTGCATTAGGTATTTTAATGCTTCTTGGTAAAAAAGTAAATCCTGCACTAAAGCTTTTTTTAGTAGCACTTGCAGTTGTTGATGATCTTGGTGCAGTTATAGTAGTTGCAACTGTTTATACGAGTGAAATTCATGCACAGTATTTTTTACATGCAGCAGTAGTATATGGTCTTATCTGGGCTTTAAATATTAAAAAAGTGACTATGCTTATGCCTTATCTGCTTCTTGGAATAGCTTTATGGATCTTTATCCATTCTATAGGTATTCACGCAACAATAGCTGGTGTTCTTTTAGCATTTGCAATACCTATAAGATCAAAAGTTAATGAGCAGGATTTTATACAAAGTACAAATGAGTCTGTAAAAGAGTTTGAAAAAAATATAGATGAGATCCCTATTTTAAATCATCATCAAATAGATGCTCTAGAAGATATAGCTTATAACTACGACAAGGTTCAAAACCCTTTGGTAAAGTTAGAACACCAACTTCACGGTTTTTCTGCTTTTGTGATCATGCCTTTGTTTGCTTTTTCAAATGCCGGTGTTATACTTGACTTCTCAGCCGTTTCACAGAATATGCTGATCGTTCTTGGGGTAGTTTTAGGATTAATTTTAGGTAAACCTATGGGTATTTATGGTTTTACTTATCTTGCGCAAAAGATGAAAATAGTTAAAAAACCAGATGACCTTGGATGGGATGAGATAATAGCTGTTGGCTTCTTAGGTGGAATCGGTTTTACTATGTCGATTTTTATAACACAACTGGCATTTTTAGACCAAAACACGATAGCGGCTGTCAAAATAGGTATCTTTATAGCATCATTTATAGCAGGAATCATAGGTGTTGCGTTGATCTTAAAAGCTTATAAAAAACGTGTTTTATAATGTTTAATTATATATTTAAGCTTTAGTATATTTTATTACTAATACAATATAACAAAAATATAACAAAGGGAAAAAATGAACTTTTTCAACACTGTCTCAATTAAAGCAAAAGTATTTATGCTTGTTTTGATACCAATAGCTCTGTTTATTATGTATATAATTTTCAGTCATTCAGAAACTAAAACTCTTATATCTACCGGTCATGAACAGGCAGAACGCTTTGAGCAAATTATGTTATCAAAAGATTTAGATCATCTAAATACTGCCATTACACTAATGGCTATGGATATTATTATAGATAAGGAAGAGGGGTCTGTTTCTGACGAAAGAGTCAAAGAGCTAGACGAGCTTTTCTCAAATTTTCATAGTATTAAAGGTAAGTTTTTAAATTCTGCAGATACTGAAGTTGAGCGTGCAAAAGCAAAAGCTGTAGTGAGTGCACTTGAAAAACTTGAACCTGTAATAAAAGTAAAACTAAAAAATATGGTTGAATCCCGTGCTTCAGATGAACAATGGGCTGCACTGGACAATGAGATAGATTCGATAGCCGGAAATATTGGAACTGATCTTAGTACTGTTATTGATTCAATTAAAGAGGAAGTTGTAGAAGCAACGGAAAATATGACACTTCAAGAGAGCTCAATAGTTACTAATTCAATTGTTGCACTAGTAGTTTTAATAGTGGCATCTATTTCACTTGGAATATTAATCTCATCTAATATACTTAATTCTCTTTCAAATATGCTTCAAGTTACAAAGGAACTATCGATTGGTGACGGTGATCTTACAAAAAGGGTTGTTGTAAAAGCAAAAGATGAAATTAGCGATGTAGCAGATAATATAAATTTATTTATTGAAAAAGTTCAAACTACTATAAACTCTGTAAAACAAACAAGTCATGAAAATGCATCAATTTCACATGAGTTGTCTAGTACCTCTTTAGGTGTAGGACAAAACGTTGAGAACTCTGTTACAGTTGTAAATGAAGCATCTACTCAGGCTAAAGATGTTCAAAGTGAGATCATTATCGCTATTAAAGATGCGCAAGAGTCTAAGAAAGATATTGTAAAAGCTAATGAGAATCTTAATGCTGCAAGAGACGACATTATATCTCTTACATCAAAAGTTCAAGAGACTGCCCAAGTTGAAGTTGAACTATCTCATAGCATGGAAACACTTTCTAAAGATGCTGATGAGGTTAAAACAGTACTTACTATTATCTCAGATATAGCTGATCAGACAAACTTGTTAGCGTTAAATGCCGCTATTGAAGCTGCTCGTGCAGGTGAACACGGACGTGGTTTTGCCGTAGTTGCGGACGAGGTTAGAAAACTGGCTGAGCGTACTCAAAAAACACTTTCAGAGATAAATGCAACGATCAATGTCGTAGTTCAGTCAATAGGTGATGCTTCAACTCAGATGATTAATAATTCAGATGAGATTCAAGAGCTTGCAAATGTAGCTCAAAGTGTAGAAGAGAAAATAAACTCTACGGTTGAGTTGGTTAATGAAGCAGTTCGCGCAAGTGATAAAACAGTAGCAGACTTTGAAAAAACTGGAGAAGATATTGAAGTTATAGTTGGTAAAGTTGCAGAGATAAATGAAATATCTGCTGTAAATGCAAGAAGTGTTGAAGAGATATCTGCGGCTAGTGATCATCTAAACTCTATGACTAACGAGCTTAACTCAAAACTTGATGCATTCCGTACCTGATAAAATAGTGCTTATTGGTGCCTCCACAGGAGGGCCTAGTCAAATAGAAAAAATAATCAAGTCTCTACCTAAGCTGGAAAATACCAGTTTTATAATTGCTCAGCATATGGTGGATGGTTTTATCCCAAGTTTTGCACAAAGACTTCAAGATAAACACATAAATATAATAAGCGTAGTAGAGAATAATAATATATTAAAAAAAGCACATATATATTTATGCACAGGTTTTACACATATAGAAAAACAAAACTCCGAACTTGTTTTTAAAAACAAAGCTTGTGATCACAACTCATATAATCCTGATATAGATACCTTGTTTAACTCTTTCGTATCTTTGGCAAAAGATATTAAAATACTATGTGTGATTTTAACGGGCATTGGGGAAGATGGTGTCAGTAGTTCAAAGGAGCTTAGTTTAAATGGTGCCAGATGTATAACAGAAAATGAGAGTAGTGCAATAGTGGACGGAATGCCTGCTCGTGCAAGAGCAATTGTACCAAACATAGAAGTTTATGATATCGATGAGATAGCAAAAATAATATACGAGTTTTGTGAATAATGTTTAGTTTTTTTAAAAAGAAAGATAAAAATGAGCCTGTTGTTGTAATCAAACCTACAGAGGAATTTGATGATGTTATGCCGATAGCCGATTATTTTCATAATGAAACTGGCGTTACGTTTGACAGGCAAGAGAGCATATTAAAAAATAAAGTTGTATCTTTTTGCAGACGAAGGGAGATATACTCTTTTTCAAACTTGTTAGAGCGTGTAAAATCAGATTCACAGCTTAAACAGGAACTGATTGATCATCTAACTACAAACGAGACTTTTTTTTACAGAGAAGTAAAGCAGATAGAACAGCTTACTAAACTTGTAAAAGAAAAAAATTCAAGTGTAGATATATTATGTGCACCTTCAGCTACAGGTGAAGAACCTTACTCAATAGCTATAAGTTTGCTTGAGGCAGGTGTTGCTCCGAGTAAAATTAGTATATTGGGGATCGATATCAATTCAGATGCGATAAGTAAAGCTAAAGTGGCACAGTACGGTGAGAGAAACGTCAGAAACTTATCTAGTGATATTTTAAATAATTACTTTGTTAAAGAGGATGATAAATATGCTTTAAAAGATAGTGTAAAATCACTTGTGTCTTTTAAAATAATAAATATTTTTGATGAGTCTTTTAGAAATTTGGGAAAATTTGATTTTATATTTTCGAGAAATATGCTTATCTATTTTAACAAAGAGACAAAACTAAAAGCAAAGGGTATTTTAGAGAGTATGAGAAAAACAGATGAATATGATGTGTTTTTCGGGCACGCTGATCTATATTAGTTAAAGAGTGTTATATATATTTAACACAGTCACGACCGCTGTTTTTTGCTAAATACAGTGCTTCATCGGCACGTTTTATGATTGATGTTACATCATCATCTTCATTATTTGTAGTAACACCGATACTTACCGTTTTATGTCCGACTAAATCAAATTCTGCTTCTTTTATATAGTTATTGATTTTGTGAGCTATAGTCATTGCCTCTTCTTTATGTGTCTCAAGTGATAGGACTATAAACTCCTCACCACCCCATCTAAAAAGAGTATCAGTTGAACGTAGATTGTTCTTTATAAGTTTTGAAATATCAATTATAACTTGGTCACCGACAAGATGTCCATACATATCATTAACAGATTTAAAATAATCTATATCTATTATAAAAAGTCCTATTGATTCTTTATATCTCGAAGCTCTTTGTAGTTCATGTGTTAAGACTTCATCAAGTTTTGTACGATTATAAAGACCTGTAAGCTTGTCTTCTATAGCCATCTTTTCGAGTTCAAGCTGTTTGATGAAGTTTTCTTTTTGAGATTTTTTTATTAAATATGCACCAAATAAGCCAAATATCATAGATATACTCATCCACATAGTGTGTAATATAAAAGGGTGCATCTGATCACTATACATTGTATATGGCAATGATATTCCCAAAATATATATTATAGTGGAGCTAACAATTGCATGATAATAACTCATACCTGATAAAGTATAGATCCATATGATCATAAGATATAATTCAACTTGATAAGAGTTATATACTTCTAGTTTTGAAATTATGTAAAGGTGTAAAGAAGCGGCTACAATGGGTGAGATAAACAGCATTAGCTCTACATATAAAAAATCTTTTTTTCTATAACTTATATAGGAGATAAAATATAACATAGGTGCTATAACAAACATCTCTAATATAACAGCGTCAGGTAACATTTCTTTAGGTGAGATATATATATTTATAGTTGCTAAAAGTACATACATAGTAGCGGTTACGGCAGCTAAATATGTTATTTGGGTATAAGAGTGATCCCTTCTCCACTTCATAAACTGCTGATTTGTTTTTTCATTATCAAATCCAAATATAGTTCTACATAAAAATTTATCTTTTAATTTTTTAAACAAAAAATCCCCTTTTGCATACGGGAATAATAACATTTATATGATTGAATTTGGTTAATATTAAAATTTAATTTGATGAAAAATATTATATTTTTTTCGGTGTGTATTTTTGAAAACATTTCTTTTATAAGAAGCTATAAATAACTATTTATGATATACTGAAATATTTAGATATAAGTGTAACAGAGTAATAATAATTAAAAAGGAGAGAATTTTGAACTATACAATGTTAAAAGTTTTATTTATAATACTCATGAGTTTTAGTACATATCTTTTGGCAGAACATCCACAAACACAAAAGTTGATTGATCAGGCTAAAAAGGAAACTGGCGAGATAACACCTCAAAGTCTTAAAAAAATGCTCGATGATGGTAAGTATGTAATACTCCTTGATGTTAGAGAAGTTGAACAACGAGCAGAGGGAGAAATATATGCAGATGATCATTATGCCATAACAAGAGGAAGTTTGGAGTTTAGGGTCCTTAATAAAATAAAAGACAAAAATGCATTAATAGTTACTTACTGTCGTGGAGGTTACCGTAGTGCGCTCGCAGCACAGACATTAAGAAAGTTAGGCTATAAAAATGCTATTAACCTTCAAGGTGGACTCAAGGCCTGGACAAAAGCAGGATATGGTATAGACACAGGTCTGGGTGTAATGAAACTTTATAAATAGTAAGTTTATCTACTAAATTGGAGTAATATGAAAAAAATAATTTTAATTTTTTGTATATGTTTGACAGGAGTTTTGGCAGATACAAAACATGACGAGTATCTTAAAAGTTTTAGCTATGAAGAACGTAAAGCTATGAAAATCGGTAAGGTAGAACTTTCAGTCTTACTTGAAGAGAAAAAGGCTCAACTGGTAGATATAAGATTCAAAGAAGAGTATGAAGCATGGCATATGCCTGCATCTATAAATATACCGCTTAATGAACTGCCGATGCGTTTAAATGAACTTGATAAAAGTAAAACTATAGTTACTGCATGTCCACACAAAGACAGAGCAATCATGGCTCGTACTTTTTTAAAATTAAAAGGTTACGATGCACGTTATCTTAAAGACGGTCTGATAGGTTTAGCTGAGTATTGGCGTGGTGACAATGCTCGTGAATTTATAGAAGAATATAAAAAGTAGAAATAGATATATTCTACATTAATTCTTATATTATTATTGGATATAATATTCAATACTTTTACTTATAGGCTCTAGATGAAAATACAAGGTAGAATAATTTTTTACAATCCGCAAACCGGTAAGGGTAAGATAATTCTTCATACAAAAGAAAAAATGAATTTCTCTATAGAAGAGTGGGATGAGTTTGAACTTGCACCGGAAGTAAATTTGCTAGTTGATTGTGAGATGGATAAAGATATATTAATAGGTATAACCGTCTCATCGGAGAATCAAACTGTTTCAAGACCTGCTTATGAGAGAGATCTTTCAACAGATGAAGAGTATATAGATGATGAAACGGAAGTAGAAGCCTCAACTTATACTGTTGATGAAGCCCTAAAAATTCACTTTAGTCCTATAGAACAGGCAATAGGCAAACCCCCTTCAGTTATAAATACAAAAGAGCAATTAGATTATTTTTTAGCAAAACGTTTTTTATTTACGGCATATAATAACCTTAGAAGTCTGGATCCTAAAATATATGAACATGGTGAAATGAAAGAGAAGATCAATACAATAGATACTCTTCATAAAGCATACAATAGTTTAAGCGAACAAGTTGATATACCACAATATGCTTTTGAAATGATTTTTTTACGAATACAACCCGAGTATATAAAAAATCAGGAACAAAGAGAAAAATATGTAAGTGCTATTCCATCGTTAACAGAACTTATTAACTCACTAGAAGCAGATCTAAAAAGTGGAGAAGAAAATCTTAAAACAACGACAAATAAAAAGATAAGATTGAGTATAGGTGCAAAGCTTAAAAAGATCCGCGGTGTATATGTTGATGCTATACATGAAAGGGCATGTATAAAAGAAGAGTTGGAAGATATGGTAAATATCAAGCAAATATATACAAAAAAATATTTTAGAGAGTTTGATAAAAAGCTATCTATACTTCAAGTTAAATATAAAGATATGATAGAAAGAATTCTAAATTATAAAGCTTATGATTTTGATTCATATATGTGGAAAAATGCGGTTAAATCTAAGTCTATAAAAGAGTATTTCAAGACTTCCGGCATCAAAGGGACTTACTCAACCGAGACATTTTTAAGATACTATCTAAAAACACTAGATCAAGATAAACTAAAGTATGAACAAGAGGAACTTTTTAGACTTCTAAACTATTTTGAAAGTAAGAATTCATAAAAAGGAGTTTTAATGAATATAGCTGTATCAGCTTGCTTACTTGGAGAAAAAGTACGTTTTGACAAGGGACATAAGAGAGATAGTTTCATAGTTGATGAACTCTCAAAGTTTGCCAAGTTCATTCGTTTTTGTCCTGAAGATTTAGCTTTTGGTTCACCAAGACCAACGCTGAGATTAGTAAGTAAAGAAAACTCCATGATAGTGGAATCAAATAAAACAGGAGAAGACCTGAGTGATCCACTTTTAAAAGCATCTATGGAGAATTTAGATGAAATTAGCTCATATAGACTAAGTGCAATTATCTTTAAGTCAAAATCACCTAGCTGTGGTTTAAGCAGTGCAAAGTTATATTCTGAAAATGGATTTACTGAAGGTAAAACAGATGGACTTTTTGCGAAGATATGTAAGGAAAGGTTCCCACTTTTACCTATGGAGGAAGAAGGCAGATTAAATGATCCATGGCTAAGAGAGAATTTTGTAATGCAGGTTTTTGCTTATGATGCTTTTGAAAAATTTAAAATAAATGCTCAAATGAAAGACTTAGTACTTTTTCATCAAAAAGCAAAATTTTTACTTCAGTCTAAAGCTGAAGTTCACTACAGATCACTTGGTAAGATCGTTGGTAATCATGATAAAAAACCTTTTGATTTGATATTAGAAGAGTATGAACATCTTTTTAAAACAACAATAGCTAAAAAAAGCAGTATTAAAAAAACAAGAAATGTACTTGAACATATGGCAGGCTTTATAAAAAAGTCAATTGACCAACATGAGAAAAAAATGTTGCATGAACAAATAGAAGACTATGCTAAAAAGATTGTTCCTTTGATTGTACCTCTTAGTACACTCAAGATATATGCTACTAAATATGAATCTATCTATTTATTAGAGCAGATGTTTTTAGAACCATATCCAAAAGAACTGGCTTTACGTTCAGATATAAAAAGTGGAAAGTAAGAGTTTGTTATGAAATAAATTTCAAATAGGTAGCAGTTTCTACCTATTTAATAAGTTACATACCTAAGTAAGGTTTTAGAACTTTAGGAATATCTATGCTTCCATCTTCATTTTGGAAGTTCTCCATAATAGCTACAAGTGTACGACCAACAGCTAATGAACTACCGTTTAGTGTATGTACAAAAGAGTTTTTCTTACCGTCTTTAAAACGGATTTTTGCGCGTCTAGCTTGGAACTCTCTTGTGTTTGATATAGAGCTAATTTCACGGTAAGTGTTCTGTCCAGGCAGCCATACTTCGATGTCTGTAGTGTGAGCAGCTCCAAAACCGAGATCTCCTGTACATAAGTTTACTAATCGGTGTGGAAGTTCAAGTGCAGTCAATATATCAGATGCACAAGCTACCATTTCATCAAATACTTTCTCGCTTGTCTCAGGATGTGTAACAGCTACAAGCTCAACTTTATGAAACTGGTGCTGTCTGATCATACCGCGAGTGTCACGTCCTGCAGCACCTGCTTCTTTTCTAAAACATGATGTATATGCAGTCATCTTTTTAGGAAGTTCATCTTCGCGTAAGATCTCATCTTGGTAAAGATTTGTTACTGGAACTTCTGCTGTTGGAATCAGGAAAAGATCTTGCTTGTCCATTTTGTAAAGATCATCTTCAAATTTTGGAAGCTGTCCAGTACCCTCTAATGCTGTACGGTTTACAAGTGCAGGTACACTTACTTCATCAAATCCACGCTCACGGTTAAAATCAAGCATAAAGTTTATAAGTGCGCGCTCTAATCTTGCACCCATTCCAAACTGAACAGAGAAACGGCTAGTTGCAAGTTTAACACCGCGCTCGAAATCGATCCAGCCATTTTGCTCAGCCAGTTCCCAGTGCTCTTTTGGAGTGAAGCTAAACTCTCTTGGAGTAAGAACTTTTTTAAGCTCAACATTATCCTCTTCATCCTCACCATCAGGTACATTATCATCAGGCATATTAGGAATAGCCATAGCGATTTTTTCAAGCTCTTCTTGACGCTCTCTTTGGATCTCTAAAGCATCTGCTATTTTTAGCTTGTTTTCATCTAGTCTGGCTTTAAGTTCAGAAATGTCTTTTCCCTCTTTTTTATAGATAGGGAACTCTTTACTCATAGCATTCTGATCTGCTTGAAGTGTTTCATAAGCTTGTTTAGCAGCTTTTAGGTGCTCGTTTTTTGCTTTTAAATCCTTAAGTAGAGCAGTATCTACACCTTTACGAATTAATTTTTTACTAACTGTTTCAAAATCTTTTTGTAATAGTTTTAAATCTATCAATTTTTACCCTTATATTAATATATCTTTAGCAATTTTAAATTGGTTTGCAGTCATCAAATGCATCTTTGGATGAAGTGCTTTTAGATCCTCAAACAGCTCTTTACTAAGTTCAAATCCGACCTTATACTCTTCTGCTTCTCCGCCTTTTGAAGCGATGCGGAGTTTATCTATCCAGTAATCCGGAACATTTATACCAGGCACATGAGCAGATAAAAACTGTGCAGTTCTTAGTTTTGTAATAGGGAAAAGTCCTAGTATCAATTCGGCACGTTTATGATCTCCGCAACACTCGTTATTTGCACTCTCAATAAGATCAAGTAGAAGCTTTGCACTCTCAACATCATATACAGGCTGAGTTATTATTCCAAGTGCACCGTGTTTTATCTTTTTTTGCATCTTCTTCTGAAGAGTTTTAGGGTTTCTTGCATAAGAATTTACAACTGCAAAAGGATAGATCTCTTTAGGTCTTACAGCAAATGGTTTACCTGTATAGTTCATACCGGAATTAAAAGCAGAAATCATCTCTAAAAGAAGTGTTGAATCACCCTCAAATACACCTTTTACATGTGGCTGATCAGACAAGTTCGCAGGATCGCCTGTTAGTGCAAGTATTGCGCGAACATCAACTTCGTTTGCACCTAGCAGATCAGACTGAAGCGCAATTTTATTACGATCACGCATACTCATAGTCGCAATTACTGGTTTGTTAAATCTGTCTTGTAGCATCTTAGCTGCAAATAACGAGTTATATTTTAGTTTTGCTAATGGGTTGTCAGTAGTACTAAATCCGTCTACATATTTATCAAGCTCAAGCTCTGCTATTTTTTCTATAGTCGGAGTAAACTGCGCAGAATGACCAGGCGTAGTTTCAAGAGTTATGTATGTTGAATTTTTTAGTTTATCTATTAGTGTATCAAACAAAAACAAGTCCTAAATGGTATAATTCCGTAATTATAACTAAAGAGAGAAAAATATATGTTAAAACTAGCGGTTTTTGATTTTGATTCTACACTTATGGATGGTGAGACAATAGATTTTTTTGCAGAAGAGTTAGGACTTGGCGAGCAAGTTGCTGCTATTACTGAAGAAGCAATGAGCGGAAGACTTGATTTTTTTGAATCACTGCAGCAAAGGGTATCTCTTTTAAAAGGACTCGATTTTTCCGTAGTTGAGAAAATCTCTCATAACCTTCCTTATATGAAAGGTGCGAAGGAAACAATAGCTGAACTTAAAAGAAGAGGTATGACAGTTGTATGTTTTTCAGGCGGATTCAGAACGGCAACAAGCTATGCAAAAGATATACTTGGTTACGATGCAGACTTTTCAAATGCCCTGCATGAAAAAGACGGAAAACTTACAGGACTTGTGGGCGGAGATATGATGTTTAACTTCTCAAAAGGTGATATGCTTGTTCGTCTTCAAAACATTTTAGGCGTTAGTGAAGAAGAAACTCTAGTATGCGGCGATGGTGCAAACGATCTTTCAATGTTTGCTCACGCAGGAACGCGCGTAGCTTTTTGTGCAAGAGAGATCCTAGAGAAAGAAGCAAACGTGATAATAAAAGAAAAAGATCTTACTTTAATTTTGGAGAAAATATAATGAGTGAATCAGTTTTAGAGAGCTCTGTATGGAGACAATACAACGAAGATAACAGTTTTAGAGAAAAACTTGCAGAGTTTTGTGTAATGGATGAATTAGAATTTATAGCCGATGATAAAGATCTATATGCTGTTATGAAATCAAAACTTACAAAAAAAGAGTTAAAACTTTTTGCTATGGATAGTGCAGATATATCTGATGATGAACTATGCGAAGCTTTTTCATACACTAAAGAGGAACTTGAAAAAGCAAAGTTCAAACTATATAAAAAACTAAAGCAAGACAAAACACGTCTTAGTTTTAGAGCTACTGCTTACGAAGAAGAGTAACTATTTTTTCTCATTTAAAATGATTTTAAATGAGACTCTTCTTGAGTTCTTTCTATCTTCCTTATCATCAATTATTATTCTTTTAGAAAAACCGTAACCGCTTCCTTTAAATATTTCGCTTAGATATTTTTTTAGTCTCTCTTTTTGATTATTAAACACATAACTCATAGTAGAGTAAGCCCTGTTCATAGATAGCTTTTCATTTTTTAGATAGTTTTGTGTAAAACTTACATCTCCCCATTCGCTTGATGTATGACCGTTTACTTCTAATGTTTTTACAATATCTTGATATTTATTAATAAAGGGAATTAGTTTGTTTGAGAATTTATCGATGAAGATCTTCTGTGTTTTATTTAATTCATATTCAGATACTTTAAAAAGCAGTCTTTCATCTAAAAATTCAATAGATAGATCTCTTTTTACTCTGATCTGATTTGAATTAATCTCTTCTGCAAACAGTTGTAAGAGCTTTTGATAAAAGTCAACAGCATTAGAAGAGATTTGAGCTAAAGTCCCGTCTCTGTTCAGCTTTACGATCCACATATTTGACTCTTGAGATTTGTTTTGAGTATGGATACCGGCTGCTGCTACTTGCGAGTTATTTAAAATAGTAAGAGAATTAAAAAGATCATAATTGTCCTCTCCGTAATGATCTTGATAAAGCATTTTAAGTTGAGGATCCAAAACCATCACAAGAGCATCTGTATTGTATGTGTCTTTAACATATCCTGCTCCTATTATTCCGCCGTCTGAAAACTCTTTTATATCAAGTATTGCAGAAGCATACTTTGTAAAGATCTGTTTGTCGTAGATCTCATTTCCTCTTAGGTCAAACTTTATAAATCTGATTTGATCTTTAAAAAGTTCATCTTGCTGAGTGATTGAGAGCAAAAAGTTGTCATCACGAAGTTTGATCATTTTTCTCGGGAATAGACCTCTTTCATATTCATATTTTTTTAACCAAATTTTATTTCCGTTTTCATCTATACGCATTAAACTCATACTTTTGTCACTACCGTTAAGCGTTTGGCTAACAACCATAATAGAGCCGTCTCTTGCTTCAACAGCATCTATACCTTCATCGTCATATTCTGTACCGTATTTTTTACTCCATAGCTCGTACCCGTTTTTATTAAATCTAGTCACAAAAACATCGTTTAGTCCAAGACCGCTTTTAAATACTGGATCACTTGTATCTCTAGATGTAGCAGATGAACCGATTGCTAATATACCACCATCACTTAATTGCACTATATTTTTTAATCTGTCAAAGTTTTTAGTTCCAAACTTTTTTTTGAAAACTATATTTGCATTTGAGTCAAGTTTTAAAAGTAAAAGTTGACCATCCATTGTATGACCACCGATAAAATAACCGTTGTTTGGAGTTTTTACCAACGATACTGCTTTTGAAAAACTAGGGAGTGTGATGGCTTTGTCTATAACAACATTGGCACCATGGTCTGCTTTGATCAGTTGCATATGTGTGCCGTTTTTACTGTTTACGCTTGCGAGGTAGTCAAAAGCATTTGTATATGAGTTTTTTTCATTAGAACTTGTTTTATAATTGTTTATAAACCCAACTGCACTAATATCTCTGTCATAATCTTGTGTAATAGAGATAAGTTCATTGTTAAATGGTTTGTCAATTATTAGTGAATAATCGGAATCTTTGGCGAATAGTAAGTTTGATAGAATCAGAGTAATTAGAATTATGTATGGTTTCATATATCTACTTTTTAGTATAAAAAAGCAAATTATATTCCATATAAATTCTATTTTTATGAAGTTTAAAAACAGATCTCTAAAAGTTAAATAATTCGTATGACATTAACCCAACATAGGTAATATTAACACAACTAACAGTACATATCATAAACCAATCTACAAAACCCAACTTTGTTTTAGAAACAATCATTTCATTCTTTTCTGTCTTAATCATAACCACTCCCTTTTTTTATTTAGTGGATGAATAATACAAAAGTATTATTTCATATATGATACCAAAAAGAAACAAATAAGTTACAAAAAATGATTAAAAAAGAACAAATACTTAATTTAAAAGTTATAAATGGTTTAAGTTTATAAATGTATGATTAAAATATTATATTTACAAGTTCTATTGAAGGTATTAAAGTGAACAAGCAAATAGAGTTAAATATAGATCTTAGACAGATGGTTTTAGCAATTGAAACAGCTGTAGATTTAGTAGGTATGAATGATACCAACCATGGAAAAAGAGTTGGTTTTATAGCAACCCAGTTAGCTAATAAATTAGGATATAGTGATAAAGATATACACTATATATTTGAACTTGGTTTATTACATGATTGCGGTGTATCAACTGAACAGATGCATAGTAACTTGGTAAATCACTTTGATTGGGAAGATGCACATATACATTGTGAAATAGGTTATAAACTTTTAAAAAATTTCGAGCCATTATCAAAATTTGCTACGCCCATACTATATCATCACACACCGTTTGAAGAACTTAAGAACTTAGACATAGACCCAAAAGATGCAAAAATGGCAAATCTTATTTTCTTAGCAGATAGAATAGATGTAACTGCAGCCAGTCATTATGGTTCAGATATATTACTTGCTAGAGACACAATCTTAAAATCTATAAAAGATTACAGCGAAAAATATTTTGACCCTGCGTTTATTGATGCATTTATAGAGGTAGAAAAATCAGAAGCTTTTTGGATAGCACTTGAAGATAGACATATTACAAGATATACATGGGATATGGGATTATTCGATACGGAAAGTTCACTAAGTTTAAAACAATTAAAACAGTTGTCTCTCATAATGGCTTATATAGTGGATCAGAAAAGTCCTTTTACAGCACAACATTCCTCAAGAGTAGGCTGCTTGTCAAAATATATAGCTAAGTGTTACGGTCTTAATTCTGAGCAATGTGAAAAAATTGAAATAGCAGGTTTTTTACACGACATAGGAAAACTTAGAACACCTGATAACATTTTAGAAAAACCTGGAAAACTTACAAATGCAGAACGATCAATTATGGATCAGCATAGTTATGAAACATTTGAGATACTACGTCATATAAAAGGTTTAGATGATATAGCTAGCTGGGCAGCATTCCACCATGAGGGCTTAAATGGAAACGGGTATCCTTTTCATCCAAGTAAAAAAGATTTAAGTATAGAAGCAAGAGTTATAGCAGTAGCAGATATATTTCAGGCACTCGCGCAAAACAGGCCATATAGAGATGGTATGGATTTAGATAAAATTATTTCTATTTTAGATGAATTTGTTGATAGTGGGAAACTTGATAAAGATGTTGTATCTATAGCTAAGCAAAATAGTAAAAAATGTTTCGATATAGCTATTGGTAATGCTGTTGAAAATAAAGAGAGTGAAATACCACTCTTTTCTTTTTAGAATCTTCCCCAGAAAGGGAAGGGGTAAAAACCTATTTTAGGTTTTCGAAAGGTGCAGTTACAACTGCTTTACGAGTTACAGTATATGGAACTAATGCTGCAGCACGAGCTCTTTTGATTACTGTAGATACCATGTCTTGGTGACGTTTACAGTTACCTGTTAAACGACGAGGCATGATTTTATATCTCTCAGATAGTGAAAAACGTAGACCTGCTACATCTTTATAATCGATGAAGTCAACTTTTGCTTCACAGTATTTACAATATCTTTTTTTGTACTTTCTTCTTTCTGCCATGATTTATCCTTAATTTATATTTTTCTAAAACGGAATCTCATCTTCGTCGATGTCGATCTCAGGAACTTGGTTAGCATTTGGTATTTGTTGGTGCTGTTGCTGTCCATAGTTTTGTTGCTGAGCAGGTTGACCATAGCTTTGTTGTTGCTGTGGCTGACCGTAACTTTGCTGTTGTTGCTGAGGTGCTTGATAGCTTTGAGCTTGTTGCTGCTGAGGTGCTTGATAAGCTTGGCTAGGTGCATTATCTTGAGGATATGCATTAGCACTTGGATTATCACCTTTGCTATCTAACATCTGCATAGTTTCAACTACAACAGAGTGCTTGCTTCTTTTTTGTCCGTTTTGATCTACCCATTGGTCAAAGTTAAGTCTACCTTCAACTAGGATTTTACTCCCTTTACGAAGATATTGATTAGCTATTTCAGCTGAACGTGCAAAAAAAGTGATGTCTACAAAACATACTTCCTCTTTTTTTTCACCGTTGCTTGTATACTTACGGCTAGTAGCTATTGCAGTGTTTGCAATACCCATACCGCCTTGTGAGTATCTAAGCTCAATATCGCGTGTTAAGTTTCCGACTAAAATAACTTTGTTAAACATGAGTTTCCTTTTTAATTAATGCTTTATAAATAAAGCTACTTATTACTCTGCTGCTGCTTCAGTTTCTTCAGCTTTTGGTGCTTCTTCTACTTTTGGTGCAGAAGCTTTACCTTGAGCTTTTTTTACCATTTCATTCCATGCAGTAACTTCACGGTTAGTATCATATTTGATAGTAACAAAACGAAGTAGTTCTTCATTTAAACGGAATCTTCTCTCGATTTCAGAGATTGCTGAAGGCTCTGCTGAATAATAAATAACTTGGAAAAATCCACGTTCTTGTTTTTCAATTGGGTATGCTAATTTTCTCATTCCCATATCATCAGTTGTAGCTATTTCGCCACCGTTAGAAGTGATTACTTCTTGGATAGCTTTTAGGCTTTCTTGAATCTCTTCTGCTGTTAATGTTGGTTTTACGATTACTAAGTTTTCGTAATTTCTCATAGACTATAGTCTCCTCTTGGAATCTGCCTTTATAAGGCTTTTTAGTTTCCCTTTCGGTTATAAAATATATCACAAATTTTTATGATACAAAGAGAAAGGAACTCGCAATTATATCTAACTATACTTAAAGAACTATGATGATAACAATCTAGCTTATGCTTGAATATGTCAATTTGCAATATTTATATAAATGTTGGTGCAATTTTGATATAGTTTTAAAATACTAAAAAATAGATAGAGATAAATGACAAAAAGAAAACAGAAAAAAAGTAAAACAAGTTCACATTTGCTGACTTATATTGCTTGGACATTAGCATTTGTGACGGTAATTTTGGCATCACTTGCTATAGGCTATTATTTAGGTTTTAATGATGCACAAAGCCAAGCAAAAGAGCAGATGAGTTCAAAAGAGAAAAAGCGTTTGGCGGTTTTAAAAAAACTTGAAGATGCAAGTAAAGAAGATAAGAAAAGTGTAAATACAAGGTTAAAAGAGGTTTTAAAAGAAGCTCCACAAAAAAAAGAAGAAGATCTCGATGCCAGACATGAATATGATCCTAATAAACTTGCAAAACCACCTGTAAGAGAAAAGATAAAAATAGTTAGTCCAGATCAAAAACCAAAGTTAGCAATTATTTTAGATGATGTGTCTGTTAGAAGTCAGGTTGAAGCTATTAAAAATTTAAATTTGCCTTTAACAATGAGTTTTTTACCACCTTCAAAACATAGACCAAATTCCGCAAAATTAGCTCAAAATGAGAGTTTTTATATGGTGCATTTGCCGATGGAAGCTATGAGTTTTACAAAGGAAGAACCCTTTACCCTAAGAGTAGATGATTCTCAAGATAAAATATCTAACAGAATTCAAAAACTAAAAGAGCTATTTCCAAAAGTAAGATATATAAATAACCACACAGGAAGTAAATTTACATCAAATGAGCGTGCTGTAAATAAATTAATATATGAGTTGAAAAAAAACAATATAAACTTTATAGATTCACGTACTATTGCAGATACAAAAGTTCCTAAAGTTATGAAAAATTACGGTATGAAATATATAGGGCGCGATGTATTTTTGGATCACCATTCTGACAAAAATTATGTAAAATCACAAATAAAAAGAGCTATAAAAATAGCAAAAGAACACGGCACTGCAATAGCAATTGGACATCCTCATAAAAACACTCTGCTTGCCATAAAAGAATCAAAAGAACTACTGCGTGAAGTAGATTTGGTAAGAGTCAACAGGATATACTAATGCCGATTTTAGATACCAAAATAAAAGAGCTAGAGGATATGAAAAAATATCCAGAGAAGCTTTTTTATGATGGGAATCTTGAACTTTTAAAAAGACCGAAAATCTCCATTGTGGGTAGCAGACGCCCTTTAAAATATTCCAAAACACAAATTTCAAACTTGGCTTCAAAACTATCAAATGCAGGTATATGCGTAGTTAGCGGTGGTGCAATGGGAATTGATGCTATAGCACATCAAGGTGCTGGTGCAAATAACACAATATCTGTACTACCGTGTGGTATAGATCTGCGTTATCCAAGTGTAAATAAAAACCTTTTAAATGATATAGCTGAAAATGGATTACTATTGTCACAATTTGATGTAGGTGAAAAATCTCGTCCATATAGTTTTGTTTTAAGAAACGAAGTCGTTGTAGCTTTAGGTGATGCTCTGATCGTCGGTGAGGCAGATGAAGGAAGCGGAACTATGAGAAGTGTAGAGTTTGCTTTAGAGATGGGTAAAGATATATATGTACTTCCACATAGAATAGGGGAGAGTAATGCTACAAATAAACTGCTTCAAAACTCTAAGGCTAAGCTTATTACAGATATAGACAGTTTTATATATTCTTTATATCCAGATGCTAAATCTGCCAAAGAGATAGTAAGTGATGATTTTTTAAAATATTGTTCAACAAATCCTAGTTATGAAGATGCAGTTGCAAAATATCCCGTGCGTATTTTTGAAGCTGAACTTTCAGGTGAGATAGTTATAAAAGATGGAAGTGTTAGAGTATTAACATAGCATCGCCGTAAGAGTAAAAGCGATACTTGTTTTTAATAGCTTCTTCATAAAGTTCTAATGTTTTTTCAACACCTACAAAAGAGGCTACAAGCATTAAAAGTGTTGATTTTGGTAAGTGAAAATTCGTCAGCAAATGATTTACACGGCTTGGTTTATTGTTTGGATGTAAAAACAGGTTTGCTTCCCCGCGTTGAACTTTTCCGTGTTTAGCATAGTACTCGATAGTCCTTGTTGAAGTAGTACCAACACTCAAAACTTCTATATCAGAGTCTAGTATCTCTTTGGCCTCATCTGAGATATCATAGTATTCTGAGTGCATTGGATGATCAGTTATTATTTCTGCATCTACAGGCTTAAAAGTTCCGCTTCCTACATGAAGAGTTACATAAGCATGTTTATGATTTTCACATACACGTTTATGCTGCTGGGGAGTGAAGTGAAGAGATGCTGTTGGAGCTGCTACAGCACCTTCGTTTGAAGCAAAAACACTTTGGTATTCATCTTCATCACTCTTATCATCTTCGCGGTTTATATATGGTGGAAGTGGAACATGACCTATTGTGTCAATGATTGGAAGCAAGTCTTCAAAACGCAGTTTTTCAGAATTTTGATAAAACTCTACTATACGGCTTCCATCATCTTCAAGTTTTACAACCTTCGCAATTAAAGCATCATCAAATAATATCTCAGTATCTGGCTTGACTTTTCCGCGAATATATACATTTACACTGTATGCATCAAGCGGACGGTTTATAAGAAGCTCTATTTTGCCTCCACTCGGTTTATGGCCATATAGTCTTGCTTTTATTACTTTTGTGTCGTTAAATATTAAAGCGCAGTTTTTCGGTATATACTTTTCAAGATCATAAAAATGTGCATGAGTTATTTTGTCGGTTTTTCTATCATACACTAAAAGTTTAGCATGATCCCTTGGGCTTGCAGGGTGGGTTGCTATGAGCTCATCCGGAAGATGAAAGTCATAGCTGGAAGTTAGAAGCGGGTCTATTTTTTATCCTCTAAACCAAGTATTTCACTTAATGATTCAACCTCTTCATCATCATCCTCTTCTTCCTCTTTTGGAGCAGGGTTTACAAGTTTAACTATTAAGATGGAAAAACCGTAAAGAACAATTAACGGTCCTGCCATTAGAAGCTGGGTTAAAACATCAGGAGGCGTTAAAAGTGCTGCAACTATAAAAATAATGATAATTGCGTATTTGAAAAATTCCGACATCTGACGGTCATTTACCATACCAAGAAGTGCTAAAAAGTATGCAAAGATTGGAAGCTCAAACGCTATACCAAAACCAAACATGATCTTTGTAAAAAAGCCAATATAGTCTTCTATGTTGATAAGCGGGGTAAATTTAAATGAACCAAATGTGATCAAAAAGTCAAAACCAAAAGGTGTAACTATATAGTAGGCAAACAATACACCAACACCGAACATAATAGACCCACCTAAAATAAACGGGATCAACATTTTTTTCTCGTTTGCATAAAGCCCTGGTGCTATGAACATCCAGATTTGAGCAAGTATGATAGGCAGTGCACCTAAGATCCCTGCAAAAAATGCTACTTTTAGTGCTACGAAGAATGCCCCACCAACCTGAGTCGTTGTAACCATACCATCAGCAGCATGTACAGATTTCTTACCAACCTCTATAAGGGCTTGGTTTAGAGGTTCAATCATCCATTCTAATATTGGTTCGTGAAAGTAAAACATCACGAAAAACATAACTATTAAGCTACCTACAGATATTCCAAGTCTTTTTCTAAGCTCTACTAAGTGTGGTTTTAAATCTTCAAACATCGCTATCTTCTTCTATTGTCTTTTTCTTTTTTTTCTCAAAGGTAACTTTTTCAGCTTTTACGCTTTCTTTCTTTTTCTTTTTTTCTTTTGGCTCGTCATCTAGTATGTCATTTCCAAGATCTGCAAATTTTGCACCTATTTGAGATGTGTCCGTAGCTTTTTCTAACTGGTGTGATGCATCCATTAGTTCTTTCTTGTATGAAAGTGCTTCCTCTTTTAGATCTTTTACATTCATCTCTTCTTCTAATGAATCTTTAACACTGCCTATAGTTCTTTTTGCATTTCTAAAAAACTTTGCAACTTCTACCATAGCTGATGGAAGTTTATCTGGACCTAAAAAGAGTATTGCTATAACAGCTATTATGAGTATCTCTGTAAAACCCATTCCAAACATATAAAACCTTCAAAAAAAATTTAAAATTAATAATTTGAGATTTTATCTAAAGAATGATTAAATTTATCTATGAAGTTAGAAAAAGCGCGATCTCATCACTCAAAAGATAGTCATGGTTATAAAATATGTCATTTTTAAGTATAAGTTTTTTTTCATCTACTAGTATTTTTGCACGTGAGAGTTCATGTTCATCTAAAATATTTTTATTTACACCCACAATCGATCTTAAACCTAAAAATATTTTCTCTATTTTTATATCATCTTCACTCAAAGTTTCTGTTTGGATATCTAGCGGATTTTTTATGTATGATTCTATATCGCTTGAAGGATAAAATCTTTTGTTGTCTTTTTTTCCCACAGCTCCACAACCAAGACCTATATAATCTTTGTATTCCCAATAACCCAAATTATGTTTGCTTTTATAAGTTCCGAAATTACTGATCTCGTATTGATCAAAGCCGTATTTTTTAATCTCATTAAACAGCCAAGATGTCAGTTCAAGATCCTCTTTTGACATTTGCGGTTTAGTCTCAAAAGCAGTACCTTCTTCAATAGTCAGTGCATAAGCACTAAGATGATCAATTGGTAGCTTAAAAGCTTCATCTATATCGTTTTGTAAAAGCTCTTTTGAATCACCATCGGTTGCATAGATTAGATCAAGTGAGATATGCTCAAAGCCTATCTCTTTTGCCATTATGATAGCTTCTTTGGCTTGCTTTGAATTATGTGCACGGTTTAGAAGTTTTAGTTTTTCATCACTAAAACTCTGAACTCCAAAACTAAGTCTATTAACACCAAGAAACATCATTCCCTCAAGCCACTCATATGTTGCTGAATTTGGATTGGCTTCACTTGTTATTTCAGCATCTTTAGCAAGATATGGTTTTATTTTTTCAAATAGTGGTGTATAAAGTTTAGGACTTATAGTTGAAGGTGTACCGCCACCTATAAAAAGTGTTTTTATAGAGTTCTTTTTGGTATTAAATCTTTTAAATTCATATTCAAGTTGTACCAAAAGTGCATCCATATATTCCTTTTTTAAATAGTACTTGTCAACATAGGAATTAAAGGCGCAGTAAGAGCATTTTGAATCGCAAAACGGGATATGTATATAGAGCATAGATAGCATTATATCTTGTTTTTATGATAAAATATGAATAAAAAGTTAAGGGGATTGATGTCTGTAAGTAGTTTACATAAAAGTCTTGCTATGCAGGACCAAAAAAATTCTCTTATTGATAAGAATGTGTTTACTTGTATATTAGACGCAAAGGGAAATATAATTGATATTTCAAAAGCTTTTTTGGATTTTTTAGACTATAAAGATAAAGAGATAAGAAATCAAAAATATAGTTTTTTAATAAGTAAATATGATAATGATGAGCTTATTAATGAAATAAAAACTACACTAAAAAGCGGTTTTACTTTTAATGGGGAAATAAAAAGTAAAAAGAAAAATAGCGAAGTTTTTTGGGCAAAAATAGTTATTAGCCCTCTTTATGATGAGCAAAGAAGAAAAGTTGCTTATATGTGTATTTTAAATGACACTACACCGCAGAAGAAGCTTCAAGAGTTGTCTATTACAGATCAGCTAACAGGATTTTATAACAGAAATTATTTTGACGTATATATCAAAAAAGAGTTGTTTCGTGCGATAAAATCAAAACAGATTTTTTCTATAGTTTTATTTGATATTGACTGCTTAGAACTATATAACACTACATATGGTGTTATGGCAGGTGATAAAGCTATAAAAAGAGTTGCTTATGCTTTAAAAAACAACAAGTACGTTAAGACAAACCCTGTTTTTAGGTTTAGGGGTGAAGAGTTTGCAATAATAGTGACAAATCAAAATGCAGGTTATCTAAGGGCACTTGTAGATAGCGTTTATGAGTCTATAAAAATATTAAACATAGAACACGATTCTAGTGACGTGTCTGATGTTTTAACTATATCTGGTGGTGCTGTAAGCATAGATACAGTGCTTCAAAATGTTAGCTCTTCAGAGGTAGTAGATATAGCAGAATACAACCTTGAAAAAGCTAAGAAAAATGGAAAAAATCAAGTTGTTTTTGATGTAGAGAATTTAGACAACAAAAAGAAAAACAAGTCTGATAATTCGATATCTATACTTCCAAACCGTGAGGTGTTGATCAACGATCTTATAAAAATTGAAAAACGTTCTATGATCATACTTCTTAGATTAAATCATATAAATTTATTAAAAACCGTATATGGAATTAACGGAGTAAGTGAGATAGTAGCATCAAAAGTGGACGAACTTCAAAGTATTTTGCTTGATCGTGATGCCACTCTTTATAGTCTGAATCTTCAAGAATTCGCAATAGTAGTTACAAATGAGAAGCTTTTTGATAAGTATCTTTCTTTAATTAGATATTCTGTTTTAGAAGATACGATGATTATATCATCTTCATTTGATGAGAGCGATGCGCCTATAGTTACTTTTACTGCAGGCATTGCGTATGGTATAAAAAATATTTTACATAATGCAGATGTAGTTTTACAAGAAGCACTTCTTAGAAAAGTAAGCTTTTTAGAATATATAGATACTCTTGATGCCGTATCTAAAGAGGTAGATTCTATAAATAGAATGAAGGTTTATAAAAAAGCTTTAATAGACGGTTCTATAGAGCCTTATTTTCAACCAATAGTAGATAGTGAAACTGGTGGAATCATAAAGTATGAAGCGCTGGCTAGAATTATAAGTGATGATGAGGTTATATCTCCGTACTATTTTTTAGAATCATCTCGTGAAGATAAATCTTTTGAAGCATTCTCCCGTCAGATGATGCAAAAAGTGTTTAACATTTATTCTAAAAATAATATAAATGTTACTATAAATGTAACCTATGAAAACCTGGTATCTAAAGATATGATAAAGTATATAAAAAACAGACTTGACAAATACGGCGGAAGCGGTGTAACTTTTGAAATATTAGAGTCTGAAGAGATTAAAGACTATAAAGTTGTAGAAGAGTTTATTTTAATGGTAAAAGAATATGGATGTAATATATCTATTGATGACTTTGGCTCCGGATATTCGAACTTTACAAATGTACTTTTATTAAATATAGACTATATAAAGCTTGATGGTTCTTTGATAGAAAAACTAAATACAGATGAAAATGTTTTGAATGTCGTAAAATCAATTCTTAATTTTGCAAAAGGTGCAAAAATGAAAACGATAGCGGAATTTGTAAGTACAAAAGATATAGCAGACAAAGTTAAAGAACTTGGTATAGATTTTTCTCAAGGTTACTATTATTCTGAGCCAAAAAGTCCGGCAGAACTTGGTTTATTATATGACCAAATATAGTATATAAATTTTATAATATAGTTTTAATTGCTTTTTTTGTATAATCCCCTAAAAAATAAAGCGCATATATATGAGTAAAAAAGATTTATATCGTCCCAATGTAGCTATGATAGTTGTATCTAATAACTATCCTGACAAAAAAGAGATTTTTATAGCTCAAAGAAATGACTTGTCTGATGTTTGGCAGTTCCCTCAAGGTGGAATTGATGAAGGTGAAGAGGTAAAAGAAGCACTTTTTCGTGAACTAGAAGAAGAGATCGGAACTGACGAGGTGAAGATCATAGCTGAATATCCTGAGTGGTTAAGATACGATTTCCCTGAAAAGATTGCCAAAAACATGAAGCCATGGATAGGGCAGAAACAAAGATATTTTTTAGTCAAGCTAAAGAAAAAAGCTCGTATCGATATAAATACAAAGCACCCTGAATTTAGCGACTATAAATTCGTAGGTGTTGATGATGTACTTGGTCTTAGTGCATCATTTAAAAAAGATGTATATGAGAAAGTTATTAAATATTTTAAAGATGAGGACTATTTGTAGATGTTAATAGTACAAAAATTTGGCGGAACTAGTGTTGGTGACTTAGACAGAATCCAAAACGTAGCCAACCGTGTTGCAAAAACTAAAGATGAGGGTCATGACGTAGTAGTTGTAGTTTCAGCTATGAGTGGTGAGACAAATAAACTTGTAGGTTATGCAGAACATTTCTCACAAAACCCTAGTAAACCGGAAATGGATATGCTTTTAAGTTCAGGTGAGCGTGTAACTGCATCACTACTTTCAATTGCACTTCAAGAGATGGGTTATAAAGCGTGTGCGATGACTGGTAGAAAAGCTGGGATTTTAACAGATAACCTACATACAAAAGCACGTATTGAAGAGATAGATCCTGCTGTAATGAATACAAGTCTTAAAGAAGGAAAAATTGTAGTTGTTGCAGGTTTTCAGGGTGTAAATGAAAACGGTGATGTAACTACACTGGGACGTGGTGGAAGTGATCTTTCAGCCGTAGCAATAGCAGGTGCACTTGAAGCTGATCTTTGTGAAATTTATACCGATGTAAGCGGTATTTTTACAACTGATCCAAGAATTGAACCAAAAGCTAAAAAGCTTGAAAAGATATCTTATGATGAGATGTTGGAACTTGCATCACTTGGTGCAAAAGTTCTTCAAAACCGTTCAGTTGAACTAGCAAAAAAATTAAATGTAAATCTTGTAACAAGAACAAGCTTCTCAGATGAAGAGGGAACTTTAATAACTAAGGAAGAAAATATTATGGAAAAACCATTAGTAAGTGGAATAGCTTTAGATAAAAATCAAGCTCGTATATCTTTAATAGGTGTAAGTGACAGACCAGGTATCGCTTCAGATATATTTACAAAACTAGCTAAGGCTGAAGTAAATGTAGATATGATTATTCAAAACCGTGCACACGGTGAGATAACAAACATTGACTTTACAGTTCCAAAAGGTGATCTTTTAGATGCAAAAGAGGTAGTAGCAGAGTTTTTAAAAGAGGGTGACTTAGAAAATGATGTTTATAATGAAAATATCTGTAAAGTTTCAGTTGTAGGTGTTGGTATGAAATCTCACGCTGGTGTGGCTGCAAAAGCATTTCAAACTATGGCTGCTAACAATATAAACATCAACATGATCTCAACTTCAGAGATTAAAATATCTATGGTTATAGATGAAAAATATGCAGAACTTGCTGTTCGTGGTCTTCACGAAGCATATGAGTTAGATAAGTAATCAAATGGAAGAAATCGCAGACTTTGCTCAATGGAGTTTAGATACTATCCGCGCAGAAGGTGCAACTTTTTCGTGGTTAGAAGAGCTTAGATTTGAGTGGACACCTGCTACTGCTTTAGCATTAGAGCAGATCTTAAACGGGAAAACAATAGTTCTTATAACTGATGAAAAAAGAAAGTGGTTACAAGAATATATTTTAAGCTCTATCAATCCGGATAGACTTGAACGTCCGCCTGTACCAATTGTAAGTATAGATTCACTTTATCCTCACTTTAACAATATTAGCGGTGGAGATATGATAGATATCATAGAAGATATGGTAAACATCTCATTAAAAAGGGAGTATTTCTTTTGGTATATAGGAGCTGGAAATAATAAGCGTTCCGATATTGCTAAAAGAAAAGACAATAGCTACTTTTGGATTTTTGATGAAGATTATGCAAACAGTTTTAATCTAAAAAGTTATGACGCACACCTCGATATTAAACTACTTCAAGTTTATCGATTATTTGATCTCTCTTTAAACGGTGCAATGTTTGGAGAGGTAGATGTCACAAGTTAACTCTCATATATTAATATCTACGGATATTAATAAAGAATTTGAAAAGTTTAAACAAGAACTTCAACCAAATAGAGTAATAGGCTTTGTTGAAGATGCTTTTAAACTTGAACATGCAAAAGCAGTTGTAAGAGAAGCTTATATAAGCGAAGAAAAAACTAAGTATTTAATACTAGGTTCAAAGAGTTTTGGAATTGAAGCTCAAAACTCGCTTTTAAAACTTTTAGAAGAACCGCCTAGAAATATAGAATTTATAATTATCTCACCTACAAAATCAAACCTCTTACCTACTGTTCGTTCACGTTTACCTGTAATAAGTGGTGAGATCTCTCATGAGAGTATAAACTTTGATATGAACTTATCCAAATTAGATTACGGAGAAGTATTTACATTTCTAAAAACAAATGCAAGAATCTCCAAAATGGAAGCAAAAGAGCTTGTACAAGCAATATATCACAGAGCTACGGTAATTGATAAGCTTATATTAAATGAATCGCAGCTAAATAATTTTGATAAGGCTTATAGGTTATTAGAGCTTAATTCAAGACCACAAAGTGTTCTTTCACTTTTATTAATGGGATTTATTCATGCATCTTGAGAAACTAAACAGTAATACGAATATAAAAAAACTACTTAGCGAAATAGGTGTTGATTCAGGCGGTGTAAATATATTATCTGCAAAATCACAAATGAATATCATATATATAAAAGATCTTCATGTCGGTGCTGCAAATATATTAAAACAAGATGCTCTAAGTGCAGGGGCTGATCTAGCAGTACCTCGTGGTACTGTTCTAGCAAAAACACCAACAGTTGATTGTCTGCTAATAGCAACAACAAGACAGCTGCAAACACTGGCAAAAAAAGAGTTGGCTCAACCGTTTGGTTTAAAAGAATTGGCAAAAAAATTATCGGATATTATTAATATTAATAAGCCAAAAAATGTAGAGATAATGGGTGTTATCAATGCAAATGATGACAGCTTTTTTAAAAGCAGCCGTTTTAGTGAAAGTGATGCACTTAGTAGAATTGAGAAGATGATAGAAGACGGTGCTTCAAGTATAGATATAGGTGCTGTTAGTTCTGCACCGAATTCTAAGGTAGTAAGTGTAGAAGAGGAACTATCTCGAATAGAAGGAATCTATAAACTCATATATGAGCATAAACTCTATGAACGTGTAAAGTTCAGTGCGGACACTTATGAGCCTGAAGTTGTAAAAAGAGCTTTAGATTCTGGGTTTAAAATAATCAATGATATTACAGGCCTTGCAAATGATGAGGTATGTAGACTTGTTGCTGGTTATGATGCTCAGGCTATAATTATGCATATGCAAGGCAATCCTCAAACTATGCAGGCAAATCCTGTATACGATGATCTTCTAGATGAAGTGTATAATTTTTTCCAAGAGAGAATAGAAAAAGCACAGAGCTTTGGAGTAAAAGATATAGTTTTAGATGTAGGGATAGGTTTTGGAAAAACATTACAGCACAACATATCTTTGATTAAAAACCTCGGTCACTTTTTGAGTTTAGATAAGCCATTGCTAGTTGGAGCTTCAAGAAAATCTATGATCGATAAGATATACCCTTGTGAAATAGCAGAGCGTTTACCTGGTACTTTAGAGATTCATATGGAGTCAGTTAGAAACGGAGCCGAAGTTATAAGAGTTCACGATGTAAAAGAGCATGCACAGGCTTTAGCTGTGCATAAGGCTCTAAACGCTTAGTCAGCGCTTGGTTTAGGAGTGCTTGCAGTACGTGCTGGAAGCTCAGGGTATAAAACGTTTGGTTTTTTACCAGTTAAAGATTTTAAGAAAGTTACAATTGATTCTGCCTCAGCATCAGTAATGTCTAATCCAAGTTGGATTCTACCCATCTCAATTACCGCTTCTTTTAGATCCCAGATAGCACCGTTATGAAAATATGGAGCTGTTTCTACGATGTTTCTTAAAGTAGGTACTTTTACCATGCCGTTTGCATCACCTTTAAAATCACCTAGGTTACGGTGTTTGTATTGTGCAGTAACTTCAAAAGCATTCATATCTTGTCCGATTCCTACACCGTTGTGACAAGTTGTACAACCTTTGTCAATAAATGTCTTAAGACCATCTTTTTCAGCTTGACTTAGTGCCGATGCATTACCGTTTAAAAATGCATCAAATCTTGATGGAGTAACAAGTGTACGCTCAAACGTAGCGATAGTGTCAGTTACTTTTTCAAAGTCGATTTTTACATCATCACCGTAAGCTGCTTTGAATTCACCTACATATTGAGGCATAGATGTAACTGTATTTACAACATGCTCTTTTGTAGCTGCCATTTCCGGATGAGCCTGGATAGGTCCCTGCGCTTGTTTTTCTAAGTCAGGATCACGACCATCCCAGAACTGTGCAGAGAAAAATACTGCATTGTAAACAGTTGGAGAGTTTAGGTGATGAGGATTAGCTGTCCATTTATGACCAATTGCAGCACTTACACCATCAGTTCCACCCGTTGCAAGGTTATGACATGTGTTACAGCTGATTAGATTACTTTTTGATAAACGAGGATCGAAATATAGTTTTTTACCAAGTTCAACTTTCATAGCAGTGATTGGATTTTTTGGATTATCAATAAGCTTTTGTAACTCATTTTTATCATTAGGGATTGGTTTTAAACCAGCATCTGTAGCTTGTTTAGCTAATGGAGAGGCCATTAAAAGTGATGCACTAACAACTGTTAAAGCTAATATTTTCATTTTTCTACCTTATGTGTTTTATTTTATTGAATTATAAGGTATCTAGTCTTAAAGGATAATAATTATTTTTTACTAGAATTTACCACTAATCTCTAATAATATGTTATTAAAAAATCTTTGTAATTTAATTTATTTTAATATATCTTTGTAATTTAATTTATTTTAATATATCTTTTTATAATATTAAAAAAATTAATATTTAAAAAAGTTAAATGAAAAACGAAAATTATAAAATTTTAATTGTTGATGATGTGCAGCAAAATGTTTTAATAGTTAAATCTATGCTTGAAAAAGAGGGGTTTAGAACAGAATATGTACATGATGGTATAAGTGCATTAAAACTGGTGGAAAAAGAAAAGTTTGATCTGATACTTTTAGATGTCATGATGCCTAAGATAAATGGTATAGATACATGCAGATATTTAAAAATAGAACCTAACACTGCTTCTATTCCCGTCATATTTATCACAGGAAGTGACGATAAAGAAAGTTTAAAAATAGCCTACGATGCAGGTGGTGTGGATTATATAAAAAAGCCTTTTTTTAAAGAAGAACTCATTGCCAGAGTAAAAACACATTTAAAACTAAAAGATTATGAAAAAAATCTTGAACAAAAAGTTGTGCAAAAAACAAAAGAGAGTATGGAAACTCAGGTAAAGCTTATGTATACGCTTGGTGGAATTGCCGAGGGGCATTCAATTGAAACACAAAAACATGTAAGAAGAGTCGGTGAATTTGCATACAAACTTGGACTATTATACGGTCTAAAAAAGTATGAAGCTATAAGATTAAAACATGCTGCTTATATGCATGACATAGGTAAGCTGAGCATTAGTGATTCAATACTTCATAAAAATGGCATCTTAAATAAAAAAGAACGCAAAGAGATGAACAAGCATGCAAAAGCTGGTGCTGATATGCTTGGAAAAAGTGAACTTCCTTTATTTAAAACAGCATCTATTGTATGTGAGCAGCATCATGAAAAATATGATGGAACAGGATATCCTCATGGTTTAAAAGCTAGTGATATACATATATACGGTCGTATTGTAGCTATTGCAGATGTATTTGATGCACTATTATTTAGACGCTCTTACAAAGAGAGTTGGCATATACAAAAAGTTTTAGATCATTTAAAGGATATGAGAGGGAAACATTTTGATCCTAAATTGATTGATCTGTTTTTTAATAATTTGGAAGATTTTTTGGAAATTTATCAGATTGAATTGGAAAAAGTAAATTTAAAAAGGAAAAAGAAGTTTTTTGGATTGTTTTAATATGGGGAGTTGAGAGAGAGTAAAATTACTCTATCTCAGCGTCGATAACATCATCGTCATCTTTCTTTTTAGCTTGATCAGCAGCACCTTGAGCTTGCTCACCACCAGCTTGTTGTTTGTACATCTCTTCAGTTACTTTGTGGCTAGCTTCTGTAAGTGCTTTAACTTTCTCTTCGATTTGCTCTTTAGTAGCATTTTCATCTTTTAGAACATCTTTAAGTTCAGTTATTGCAGTCTCAATTTTAGCTTTCTCTTCAGCATCAACTTTGTCACCCATATCAGTCATAGTTTTTTCAACTTGAGCGATAAGTGCATCTGCTTGGTTTTTAAGATCAACTAATGCTTTTCTCTCTTCATCAGCAGCTTTATTCTCTTCTGCATCTTGAACCATTTTGTTGATCTCTTCTTCACTTAATCCAGATGAACCGCTGATTGTGATAGACTGAGATTTTCCAGTACCTTTATCAGTTGAACTTACAGTTAAGATACCATTTGCATCGATATCAAATGTAACTTCGATCTGTGGAACACCACGTGGAGCTGCAGGGATATCACCAAGTTCAAATAAACCTAATGATTTATTGTCTTTTGCAAACTCACGCTCACCTTGAACAACTGAGATTGAAACAGCTGGTTGGTTGTCTTCAGCAGTTGAGAAAACTTGAGATTTTTTAACTGGGATAGTTGTACCTTTTTCAATAATTTTAGTAGCAACACCACCTAAAGTCTCAATACCAAGTGATAATGGAGTAACGTCTAGTAAAAGAACGTCTTTAACATCACCACGTAAAACACCACCTTGAATAGCAGCACCAGCAGCAACAACTTCGTCAGGGTTTACACCTTTGTTAAGTTTTTTACCACCGAAGAATTTAGATACAGCTTCTTGAGCAGCAGGTACACGAGTAGAACCACCAACCATGATGATCTCTTTGATCTCATCGTTACTTAGATCAGCTTCACTCATAGCAGTTTTAATATGAGAGATAGTCTCATCAATTAAAGATGCAATCATACCTTCAAACTTAGCACGAGTTAGTTTTACAACTAAGTGTTGTGGACCAGCTTCTGTCATAGTGATAAACGGTAAGTTGATCTCAGTTTCAGTAGAAGAACTTAACTCTTTTTTAGCATTTTCAGCAGCGTCTTTTAGACGTTGAAGTGCCATTTTGTCATTTTTAAGCTCAATACCGTGAGAGTTTTTGAACTCAGCATTTAAGAAGTCAACGATTTTATTATCGAAGTCGTCACCACCTAGGAATGCGTTACCATCAGTTGAAAGAACTTCAAAAGTTCCATCAGAGATCTCTAATGTTGTAACGTCGAATGTACCACCACCAAGGTCGTATACTAATACGTTTTCTTCACTTTTAGATTCTAAACCATAAGCTAGTGCAGATGCAGTTGGCTCATTGATAATACGTAGTACGTTAAGACCAGCGATAGTACCTGCATCTTTAGTAGCTTTACGTTGTGCATCATTGAAATATGCAGGAACTGTAATAACTGCATCAGTTACAGTTGAACCGATATAGTTTTCAGCATCTTCTTTTAGTTTAGAAAGAATTTTAGCCGAGATCTCTTGAGGAGTGTAAACTGTACCAGCAACGTCAACTGCAGCCATACCGTCTTTATCTACGATGTTGTATGTTACTTTATCATGTGCCTCTTTAGCATTTTCCTCATTCATCATAAGACCCATAATTCTTTTAATAGAAGTGATAGTCTTCTCAGGGTTTGTGATAGCTTGACGTTTTGCAGGATCACCAACTAGTGTTTCACCTTTATCTGTAAATGCTACAACTGAAGGAGTTGTGTTTTTACCCTCTGCATTTGGGATAACTTTAGCTTCACCACCTTCATAAACAGCTACACAAGAGTTTGTTGTTCCTAAATCTATACCTATTACTTTACTCATTTTATATCCTTTTAGTTTTTATTTTTAAAATTTGTTTATATAACGGAGAAATTTTACCGTTATATGAAAATCAGTTCTGCCACTTAAGTGGCACATCTTAATTTGCTACTACAACCATCGCTTCACGAAGCGGACGATTTTTATACTTGTAACCTGTTTGGAAAGTTTGAACAATTTGTCCACTTTCAACTTCATCAGAATCCATACTCTGGATTGCATTATGGATGTTAGGATCAAACGGTTCATCATGAGCAACAATTGTCACACCATGTTTTTCAAGTTGAGTCAAAAATTGTTTATGTGTTAACTCGATACCCTCTTTTAATTTATCAAAAAGTTCAGCTTTATCGGCATCGCTCTCAACTGATTTCATAGCACCGTCAAGTGCATCCATAACAGGAATCATATCTTTTGCAAATTTTTCGTTTGCATATTCCACAGCTGTATATTTTTCACGCTCAAGTCTTTTTTTGATATTTTCAAAATCGGCATGAACACGTGCATAAGTGTCTTTAAGTTCTGCTAGTTCTTTTTGAACAGCTTCAAGTTCACTCATTGGAGCATCTTCAGAAGCCTCTAGCTCTTCAGATGTTTCTTCATTTTCTTGAGATTCTTGTTGAATCTCTTCTTCTTTTATTTCTTCTTTAGACATAATTGTTAAATTGCTCCTTATTCAAAAGATAACAACATTATGACATATGAGTGTAACAATGTCAAGTTCAATCTAAATAAGATAATTCAATCTAATTGAGTCTATATGACTAAAGTATCTAAAACCCTCATATTTTAAGGACTTTGTTCCTTCGTATCAAACTTATCTACAAATAAAAGCATTACAGGAAGTATCAGTAGATCTGTAACTAAGGAGATACTAATAAGTATAGCACTATAGAGTCCGATGAGTTGTAATGATTGTATTTGAGAGAAGTATAGTGATGCAAAAACACTTATTAAAACTACAGAACCTATAAATACAGGTACTGCTGCATAAAAGAAGAGTTTGTCTAAAGTGTGTTTTAGACTTCTTCCAAAGTATCGCAAACGAAAATACTTGTAAGCAAAATGTATAGTTGCATCTGAAGCAAGTCCAACTGATATAGTCATTGCTATAAGCATCTCCAAACTTAATGGAATATTGAAAAGAGTTATAAATAACCCAAACCAAATGATAGGAATAGCATTTGTGGTAAAAGCAACAAATGCCATTTTATAAGAGCGGAAAATCCAAGCTATAATAGTTCCTATAATTAAAAGGGCAAAGAGCAGTGACGAGGCAAGTAATATGGCCTGGTCGTATTTAGCAATACTAAGCAAGGAGTTTTTATCTAAAAAATAAAGCTCCATATTTTTATAATTTTTTAGCCACTCAAGTAATTCGAGTTTATTAATATCAAAAAGATCAACAGTGATATTCAGTGCATTTTCATCAAAATATTTTTCATTAAGATCATATAAGTCCATGTAAAATAAAGCTTGCAAAATAGCCTCTTCATTTATATCTTCAGCTTTAGAAGAAGCTTCATTAAGTTCTTCTATAAGTGAAACTATAGAGTACACTTCACTTACTTCATCTTCAAATTTATTTTGAAGCTCATCAGTAAATTTTTTGACTGAAAGTATAAATTCAGGATCTATTTTTTCGTAAGGTATCTTTAGTTCAATCTGTTCATTTTGTACTTGAAGTGAGAAAAAGTTGTGTGATTTTGATAAAATTGAAAAAACCCCGATTGCAGCAAGCAGATAAGTCCCGGCTAAAAAAATGTATAGAAAATTTTTATTATAATGGAGTTCACTTGATGTTAGCATATAACTTAGTTTTGCATATTGCACATGTGTATGCTCAAGCTTAAAAAAACTTAGAAGTGCAGGTAAAAGTGTAAGGTTAAGTATATAACTGGTAAAAGAAGATATTATTAGACTCAGACTTAAAAGCTTGATTATGTCCGAATCTATAAAAACTAAACTTCCAAGTCCAAGTAGAGTTAAAATAGAGGTCCAAATGGCCGGTGTCATATTTCTGTTTACCATTTTTCTAAGTGCAGTCAGTTTATTTGTACTATATTGAGATACATGCCATCTGTAATAAAAATATAAAAATTCAACAAGTCCAATAGTAACTGTAATAAACGGCATTGTAATATGAATAGTGTATATGTCTGTTAGTAAAATGATCGTTGTAAATGTCAAAATTGTAGATATAGTTAAAAAAATTATAGCGCTTATTGCAGCGATATAATTTCTAAATAGGATTCTAAATAATATAGTTATAATAACTACGAATATTAAAGCAAATATAAACAGTCCATTCCAGTCTATGTCACTTATTTTGTCTAGATAAACAAATTCTCCTGGAATCTTAATACTGGAGAGATCTAATTTTTGCGTTGCATTTATATAGTAGTAAAATGTTTTGAAGTCTTTATCAACAATGTTAGAGTAGCTATTGTGTTCTAGTTTGACCAGCTTTTTTAATTTTAGTGTATCTATTTGATTTGAATTTAATACAACTACCAGACCTGAGGGGTTTTCATTGTTTTTATTACAAACAAAATCGTTGCTAAATAAAGAAGAAACCTTTTGTACACCTTCTACTTCAAGAAGGTTTTTGTGTAACTTTCGCAACTCGCTTAAAGCATTCTCATCAAAGTTTTTTATGCTGACAATAAGTTTAGACTGTCTGTATGTTTGGTAGTTTTGATTTTTCGTCCTTTGGAACTCTGAGGAATCGTTAAGCCAAAAAAGCTCGTCTGAGCTTAGAAATTTTGGTTGTACAAATATTGCACCGGTAATTGCTAATAGTGAAAACATCAAAATGATTAGTTTTCTAAACCTAATGATTGTGTTAATGTATCTGTTGACATTTGGTATATTGTAGTACATATTTATATTCCTATTTTTCTACAATTATAAATGGACGTTTTTTGATATGAAGTTTTTGAGCAACATTTGTTATAGCATTTACTGTAGTTTCTGTTTTTTTAGTTGGTTCAATTAATGTTTTTTTGTCTTTAAGCATAACTTCTAAAAGCAAGTTAATCGGCTCTTTTGCATTATAAATAGAGGCTATTGTATCTGTTGAATGAAGACGAGGTATCTCATAAAGATAGATTGTATATTTATATTTTTCTAACATCTTTGGTTTAGAACTTATCATCGAGATAAATTTTCTAGAGTAAGGACAGAGAGGATCAACAAACACATATACGTTTTGTTTCCCTTCACCATATTCTATACCATATGATTGTATGGAATGTACTAAATTAATACTGTCTTTGTAAGTAAGTTTAGCACTAGCATTGGTATAAGTGAAAATCATAATAAGAAATATAAATAATTTAACCATTCGTAATTATAACTAAAAATTATTACTTGCTAATTACAGGTTTGTCTACTATTTCATCAACTATTTAATTGAATTATTTTTTAGAAATATCAACAAGACACATGCAAAAAGCTATGTTTTCATTTCCTACAAGTTTGATAGCTTCATTTATAGTTGTTCCTGTTGTTACTATATCATCTACTAGAATAATATTATTTAGATTATTGTTTTTATAGCGAAAATCTCTTGGGTTGTTTAAACGAAAAGCTTTTGTTTTACCTGAGTATGTAACTTTGTTTTGAGCGAGCAGTTTATTATGATGAGGTTTAATATTATTAGAACTTAATGCATTATTCAATATTGATGTATGGGAGTAACCGTTTCGTGTGTGATCATCAATTGCTATAGAGTTATACTTCTCTTTTGTATAAAACTCATCTGCAAATTTTTTAAATGAGTTTCGCGCCAGTATATTATATATATGGTATCCCAAATCAGTATGTTTAGTATGTAAAAGATCTTTAATCTCTTCATATTTATAAAAAGATATTACTTCTGTGTTGTTGATTTTTCTTTTGTAGATTCGTGGTTTTAGAAAGTTATTTTGGCAGGAGTTACATATGTGTGTGAAAGATAAGCTCTCACACAACATACATCTCATGTTAGTCCATTTTTAAAACAGACATAAACGCTTCCTGAGGAAGCTGTACTTTACCGATAGACTTCATACGTTTCTTACCGGCTTTTTGTTTCTCTAAAAGTTTACGCTTACGTGTAATATCACCACCGTAACATTTTGCGGTAACATTTTTACCCATAGATTTTACAGTCTCACGAGCAATTACTTGGTTACCTAAAGAAGCCTGAACAGCAACTTCAAACAGTTGACGTGGAATAAGCTCTTTCATGTTTTTAACAAGTACACGTCCGCGAGAAAGTGCAGATGAGCGAGGTACGATTACACTTAATGCATCTACAACATCACCTGCAACTTTAACATCTAGTTTTACAAGGTCACCCTCTTTAAAATCAGTAGGCTCATAATCAAAAGACGCATAACCTTTTGAGATAGATTTTAGAGTATCGTAAAAATCAACTACTATCTCATTCATAGGTATAGAGTATTCAAGCATTACACGCTCTTCATTTAGATAAGTCATCTTATCTTGGATACCGCGCTTGTTGATAAGAAGCGTCATAATATTTCCAAGGTATTCTGCAGGTGTAATTACTGTGGCTTTTACATAAGGCTCTTCAATACGCTCTATCTTTTGAACTTCAGGAAGCTCAGATGGGTTTTGAACATATACCATCTCACCGTTTGTAAGATATACATGGTATATAACCGATGGTGCAGTAGCTATTAGATCAATATGAAACTCACGTTCTAGTCTCTCTTTGATAACTTCCATATGAAGCATCCCTAAGAAACCTACACGGAAACCAAACCCAAGTGCAATAGACGTCTCTGGCTCGTAAGATAGTGATGAATCGTTTAGTCTAAGCTTGTCTAGTGCATCACGTAACTCTTCAAATCTGTCTGTATCTATTGGATATAATCCGGCAAATACGAAAGGTTTTGCAGGTTCGTAATTACCTACAGGTTCAGCACATGGATTTTTTGCATCTGTAATAGTATCACCTACATTTACGGCACCAACATCCTTAAGACCAAGTACTACTATACCGATTTCACCGCTTTTTATAGAATCAGTTTTTATCTTATGAAGTGGGTGAGGGTACATCAAGTCAAGTACTTGGTGTTGCTCGTTGTTACTCATAAGCTTAACCATCTGACCTTTTTTTATCTCACCGTCAAACACACGTACAAGTGCTAAGGCACCAAGATATGCATCAAACCAGCTATCATATATAATAGCTTTTGTAGTATCATCAGGGTTACCAACAGGTGCAGGGATTCTATCTACGATAGCATCTAAAAGCTCACGAATTCCAATCCCTGCTTTTGCAGAAGTTAAAACTGCATCTGTAGCATCAATACCAATAGCTTCCTCTATCTCTTCAGCTACTTTCTCAGGCTCAGCAGCAGGTAGATCGATCTTGTTTATAACAGGGATAAGTTCTAAGTTGTTATCAAGTGCCAAATAAACATTAGCTATAGTTTGAGCTTCAACACCTTGAGCAGCATCGACAATTAAAAGAGCACCGTCACTTGAAGCTAACGATTTACTAACCTCATAAGAGAAATCAACGTGGCCCGGAGTGTCTATAAGATTAAGTATATAAGGCTCGCCGTCTTTTACATAGTTTAGGCGAACTGATTGAGCCTTAATTGTAATTCCACGCTCTTGTTCAATATCCATTGTGTCCATCATCTGACTTCCAAGCTCACGCTCGGTTACAGATCCACACTCTTGGATAATTCTATCTGCTAGTGTCGATTTACCGTGATCGATATGTGCAATGATTGAAAAGTTTCTAATATTTTTCAAGTATGTCCTCTTATGAAAAAAGTGAATTTACACTTTCATTATGGTATACACGGCGAATAACTTCAGCAAATAGTGGAGCTACTGTTAGTACATTTATTTTATCGTGTGGTTTAGTTGTTAATGTGTTAGTAATTATAAGCTCGTCTAACTCACCGTTTTCTAGATTCTGATAAGCTTTACCGCTTAGCACACCGTGAGTAGCACATGCCATAACAGAAGTTGCACCTTTGTTTTTAAGTGCAGAAGCAGCTTTTACCATAGTCCCCGCAGTATCAACCATATCATCGATCATGATTACATCGTAACCTTCTACATTACCGATGATATTCATAACTTCACTTTCATTTGCTTTTTCACGACGCTTATCAACAATAACCATATCTAAACCAAGACGTTTAGCAAAGTATCTAGCCCTAGCTACGCCACCGATGTCTGGAGAAGCGATGATCGGATTTTTAAGATTTTTGCTTTTTATATATTGCTCAAATGTGATTGAACCGTATAGATTATCAACAGGGATATCAAAAAATCCTTGAATTTGACCTGCGTGTAGATCGATTGTTACAACTCTGTCAATTCCAGCTGTTTCATACATATCTGCTACAAGTTTAGCAGTGATTGGAACTCTTGGAGCTGCTTTACGATCTTGTCTTGCATAACCGTAGTAAGGAACAACAGCAGTAATGCTTGAAGCTGATGAGCGACGAAGAGCATCAGTCATAATTAGTAATTCCATTAAGTTGTCATTTGATGGCGCACCTGTTGATTGAACAATAAATACATCACGACCACGAACACTTTCAGCAATTTGAACGGAGATCTCACCATCACTAAATTTTTTAACATCAGCATTTGCCAAAGGTACATCTAAAATTTGACAAATCTCTTTCGCAAAATCTACACTGGCACTACCAGCAAAAATCTTATAACCACGCATTGGTTTTTCCTTTTTATGGATAAATAATTTCGCAATTATATAAAAAAAGTGCTGATTGTTTTGTTAAAATCTAAAATAAGTTGATATCAGGTAACTTTTCAAAGTGGAGTTTTCCGTCTCACCGCTGGCTATATATGATCTTTTTAAATAAGATAATTTAACAGATACAGAATCTGAAATTTTATATTTTGTAGAAACTATAAGAGCATCTTTATAAAGATCTTTTAAAAAGTGATTTGTTAAACCGTAATTTCTAAGAGCATATATACTTTCTCCAAACCATAGCTCTATAGTCGTGTCAAAATTTCCATTTGAATTTTTTAAGCTTAAAGAATGAGCAGAGTATTCCTCTTTAAGACTACTGTCTCCAGAGTGGAGTGTTATAAAGTCATATGTTACTTTAGCCAAGAAAGTTCCCATCAGAGAGTTATAATCACCAAAGTAAAAACCTAAATATGGAGTAAATTGGTTTGTAAATTTAGCCAGAGATGCACTGTTATATTTAGAATAAGATATATTGGCACCAAGTTGAAAAATATCCGTGTTTTTTTCTAAACCTGCTAATACGGCAAAGATTTGATCATAATCACTTTTTGAACTAAACAGATAATTAATCGAACTATTTATAGTTAAAGTGTCATCTAATTTATATCTGTATAAAACAGCTAAATCTAAATTTTTAATATTTGAATTATCGTAATATTTGATATTTCCGTAATCTAGTAAAAGATCAAAAGAATGTTTATTATTTTTTATTTTAGAATATAAACCTAAGTTGTATTCAGATCTTTTATTAGTAGTTGTTTGTTCATCATTATAGTGTTTCGTATAACTCATAAACGGAGCAGTTAGAGTATTTGTAGTTTGCGCTTGTAAAGATATCCAGTTTACAATCAAAATAAATGATAAAATGATTTTTTTCATATAATTAAACCTTTAATTTAGTAAATTTGTAGCATAAAGCATGCCATATTTTATAGCTATAAATAACTTAATTTTTATATTAACCGCTGTTTAAGTAATTTTTATGTATTATTTCGGACTTAATTTTAAATAAGGATATGGCATGAAAAGAACATACCAACCTCATAATACGCCAAGAAAGCGTACACACGGTTTCAGAAGTCGTATGGCAACTAAAAATGGTCGTAACGTATTAAGCCGTCGTCGTGCTAAAGGTCGTAAAAGATTGTCAGTTTAGGCGGATTTAACTTACTGAAGCAACATCGTGAGTTTCAGTTTGTTTATAGAAAATCAAAAGGTACACACTCGGATTCTGTTGTACTTTTTTACCTCAAAAAAGAGGGCGAAAAAAAGATAGGCTTTACAGCTACCAAAAAAATTGGTAATGCTGTAGTGCGAAATCGCAGCAAAAGAAGACTTAGGTCTCTTTTTGTTAAATACTCATCTACACTTAAAGATGGCTACTATGTTTTTGTAGCTAAATCATCTACATCTCAAATTCAAGCCCAAAATCTAGAAAAAGATTTCGAAAAAGTATTGTCTCGTGCGAAGTGTTTTACTTAAGATTTTATGGATTTACCAGAAGTTTTTTACCCTAATTGGGTATGGAAGTTGTCGGTATTATCCAAGCTGTAGCGAATATGCGAGAATAAATTTCGAAAATAATTCAATTTTAAGTGCTTTTTATAACACTTTTACTAGAATACTAAGGTGTAATCAACTTTTTGAGGGCGGCATCGAATACCCAGAGTTAAACAAGCTGCATTTAAAGCCCAAAAAAATGGGGATTGAATCTATAAAATATTGGTTGGTTCCAAATAAAAAGAACCGTCGTTTTTACATTATAAAAAATTTTTCATATAAGGGATAAGATAAATTATGTTCGACAACATGACTCCAAATCAAAGACTGATGAGTGCTGTACTGTTATCAGTTATTTTTTTCGTAGGGTATACAGCAATATTTCCACCAAAAAATCCAGATTCGCTTGAAGCTAATGCAACAGTAAAATCAGCAGCAGGGCAACAAGTTAGTTCTAGTAAAGAAGTTTCTACAATTCAAACAAGCCAAAATCCGGCAGGGCATGAAATAAGTAAGCAAGATAAAATGGCATCGGCTGAGTCTAGTAATATACTTACAGTTTCAAATGATGAGTTTATTTTAAAAATAGATACACTGGGGCGTATCGCATCTATGGAGCTTTTACAAGAAAAGTTTAACGATGCAGACGGGAAGCATGCTCAAATTATTCCTGCTTTTGGTGTTAAACCTCTATATGTTAGGTTTGTAGATGAAGCTTTAAACAATGAAGCTATGCAAACACCATACACTTCATCTGTATCCGAGATTAAACTTACAGATGAAGCAGCTCAAAAAGTTACTCTTACTCAAAAACTATCAAGTTTAACAGTTACAAAAGAGATCACTTTTTATGCTGATGGTCATTATGACATCAACGTAAATCTTTCACAAGATAAAAGACACTATATCTATCTTGGTCAAAGACCTCAGTTAACTGAGAATATGATGACTGTTCACGGTGCTATGGTATATACTGCTGATGACTTAGTTACTATTGTAGAAGACGGTGATGCAGAAGGGCGTAAAAACTTTACGGATGTAAAACTGATCTCTGCATTTGATCAGTACTCTGCAACTATTATGTATGGTTTTGCTAAAGATACTAATATCATTGTAGAGCGTGATCGTGATGATAATCCTGTAGTTTATTTTGATGCACTTCAAAATATGAGTTTCAACGGTTATATAGGTCAAAAAGAGTTTAAAACTCTTAAAAATATTGACCCGATGCTTACTAATGCTATTGAGTACGGTTGGTTTACATTTGCAGCTAAGCCTCTTTTCTCACTACTTTCATGGTTACACGGAATCTTTGGAAACTGGGGTTGGTCTATCATCGCACTTACTATTTTAGTAAGAATTGTACTTTACCCTCTAACTTACAAAGGTATGGTGTCTATGGCTAAGCTAAAAGAGATAGCACCGCAAGTTAAAGAGATACAAGCAAAATATAAAGGTGATCCTCAACGTATGAATGCTGCTGTTATGGATTTTTACAAGAAAAAAGGTGCTAACCCTCTAGGTGGTTGTTTACCTATGCTTCTTCAAATTCCTGTTTTCTTTGCGATTTACCGTGTACTTTTGAATGCGGTTGAGCTTCAAGGTGCAGAGTGGGCTTTATGGATAGATGATCTTTCACGTATGGATGGTACATTTATACTACCGATCCTTATGGGTGCATCTATGTATTATCAGCAAAAACTGACACCTACAAACTTTACAGATCCATTACAAGAAAAAGTTATGAAATTTTTACCGATTATATTTACGTTCTTTTTCTTGACATTCCCTTCAGGTCTGGTACTATATTGGTTTGTAAATAACTTATTTTCTATAGCACAACAATTTATTGTAAATCAGCAGATGGCTAATGCTAAAGACGCAGAGATAGCTGCTCACAAACATAAGGCAAAAAAAGATGATTAAAATAGAAGCATTAACGCTTGAGGAAGCTTATTCACAAGCGGCTACAAAGTTAGAATGTTCTGTTACTCAATTAAAAATAGAAGTTGTCCAAGTACCCTCTAAGGGTTTACTTGGACTATTTAAAAAACCTGCAATTATCGTTGCAGCTAAAGAGATTCAAAGTGAGTCTTCAAACCCGCAAGAAACTACTAAAAAAGAAAAAATCAAACAAAAGAAAAAACAGTCTAAAGAAGAATCTTTAGATAAAACAAGCTCTCAAAGTGTTTACAACGACACAATTATGCCTGAGTCTTTTGTTAGTACACAAGATGAAGATTATAATGATACTTATTATGACGAAGACTACATTGACGATGAGATAGATGAAGAGGCTTATGAAGAGATCATCAACGAAACTATGGAAGATGTTCAAACTATGGAGATCAACGAGATTGTTTCAGAAGTAAAAGAAGATATAAACAAGCTTTTTAAAAATATATGTTTTGATATAGATGAGATCGATGTTAGTGCTTATGATGAAAATACACTTCTTATAGAGTTTACAGGTACTGATGCAGCACTTTTAATCGGTAAAGAGGGTTACAGATATAAAGCTCTTTCATATATGATTTTCAACTGGATAAACTCAAAATATCAAGTAGGTCTTCGTTTAGAGATTGCAGAATTTTTAAAGAACCAGGAAGAATCAATTACTCGTTACTTAGAGGGCGTACATGAAAATGTTGATCGTGACGGTAGAGCTCAAACTAAGATACTTGATGGTGTTCTTGTGCAAATAGCTCTTAAAGAACTGCGCAATTCATACCCTGATAAATATGTAGCTATACGCACAACTCGTGATGGATTAAAATATATCATTATAAATGACTACCACAACAACTGATACAATAACTGCCATAGCTACGGCAAACGGTATAGGCTCAATAGCCATCATCCGCATCAGCGGTGATGAAGCTTTGAGCATCGCTAAAAAACTTACACACAAAAAAGACTTTAAACCAAGATACGCAACACTTACAAATGTATATAATCAAGATGATGAATTAATAGATGAATCAGTTGTTATATATTTTAAAGCACCTTTTTCATTTACTGCAGAAGATGTTATCGAGATTCAGTGTCACGGCGGTTTTATAGTAGCTCAGTCTATTTTAAAAGCTGTATTAGCTAGCGGAGCAAGACTTGCAGAAGCAGGTGAGTTTTCAAAGCGAGCATTTTTTAACGGTCGAATCGATCTGAGTGAAGCAGAAGCTATAGCACAGCTGATCGAAGCAAAGAGTGAAGATGCGGCAAAGATACTGGCTAAACAGATGAAGGGCTCACTAAAAGAGTATATTGAAGAGATTCGTGATGAGATCATACATATACTTGCATACTCTGAAGTTAGCATTGACTATGCAGAGGAAGACTTGCCTGAAGATCTGATAGAGCAGATCAAAACTAAATTAGAAGGTTTAAAAGCTTCACTCTCAAAAACACTTAGTGCTAGTAAAAGCCGTGAGGGACTTATGCAAGGTTTCCGCGTGGCAATAGTGGGAAAACCAAATGTCGGTAAAAGTTCACTTTTAAATTCACTTCTTGCATATGAGCGTGCAATTGTAAGTGATATAGCAGGTACTACTCGCGATACTGTAGAAGAGCAGTTAAAAATAGGCTCACACTTAATCCGTATAGTAGATACGGCCGGAATTCGTGAAGCCGACGATGAGATAGAGAGAATCGGTATTGAGAGAAGTTTAGCAGCCATTGAGTCTAGTGACATTGTAGTAGCACTTTTTGATAACTCACGTGAGATAGACGTAGAAGATGAATCTATATTAAAACTTATCGATGAACACTCACAAAACAAAAAAGTTATCTATGTTAAAAACAAGATAGATCTAGAAACTAAGTTTCCACAAGATAGAGTGAATTTTGATCTAGAACTAAATACTAAAAGCGGTGTTGAAGGCTTGATAGAGCTTTTAGAGAATCATATGGATACTACAAACTCTTCTGATGAGATGATGCTTATTTCTCATCGTCAGATCTCTGCTGTTGAAAATACTCTACAAAATATAGATGACGCATTTATGCCACTTGAAGATCAAGAGCTTGAAATTTTCTCTTTTCATCTAAACGAAGCCGTAAAAGAGATGGCAAGTATCACTCGTCCTTTTGAGAATGATGAGATGCTTGATAAGATGTTCGGCTCTTTTTGCCTAGGAAAATAATTGAAATATTTAGCTATTGACTTAGGTCTTAAAAGAATCGGACTTGCATATTCTGCTCACAAAGACATTGTAACTCCTCTTCCTGCGATCATTAGAAAAAACCGCAATCAAGCAAGTGATGAAGTAAAAAAAGCTATAAAAGAGTGGGAAGTAGATGCAGTTGTGATCGGCATTCCTATGGGTGGAAGTAGTGAAGATGAGATGCGTCGCCGTGTAGCGCATTTTATGAGTCTGGTAAATTTTGAAGGTGATGTCTTTTACCAAGATGAAGCTTCCTCATCACTTGAAGCAGAAGATCTGATCAAGGGTGAAATGAAGCACCTAAAAGATGGCCGTATAGATTCAATATCTGCAATGATAATACTGCAAAGGTATCTTACTAGTAACAAATAAGTAGTATAATTGATGTTAGCTTTCAAAGGAATTCAACTATGAAAAAAAGAACTAAAATTGTAGCTACAATAGGCCCTGCTTGTGATTCACTAGAAAACATTATAGAACTGATTCGTGCAGGTGTGAATGTATTTCGTTTAAATTTTTCACACGGATCACATGAACACCACAAAGAGATATTAGAGAGAATCCGCGAGGCTGAAAGGCAAACAGGCTTAATTATCGGCATACTGCAAGATATCAGTGGACCTAAAATAAGAGTAGGACATCTTGAGCGTCCTTTTCATCTCAAAGAAAACGACATTATAGAGTTTGTTTATGAAGCTATAGAGGGTATACATGTAAGTGAAGGCTTATACCGCGCATCTATCTCAGAGCCTAAAGTTCTAAAACTTTTAAATGTAGGTGAATACATATACCTATATGATGGGATGATAAGAACAAAAGTTGTAGAAACAACAGATGAAAAAGTATGTGTTCAAGTTGAAAATGCAGGGATACTTTCATCTAAAAAAGGTATAAACTTTCCAAACACTACTTTGGGAATAAACATCATAACAGACAAAGACAAAAAAGATATAGCATGGGGCATAGAGAACGGTGTAGACTTCATGGCCATATCTTTTGTTCAGTCTGCTGATGATATGAAACAGGTTAGAAACCTGATAGTAGGTCATAAAGATAATGTACAGCTATTTGCAAAGATAGAAAAGTTTGATGCAGTTGAGAATATAGACGAGATCTTAGAATACAGTGACGGTATAATGGTAGCTCGCGGTGACTTGGGGATCGAGATACCGTTTTTTGAAGTGCCTGCAACCCAAAAGATGCTGATCAAAAAAGCAAATGAAGCTTCAAAACCTGTTATTACAGCTACCCAAATGCTTCTTTCAATGACTGAAAAAGAAAGGGCAACTCGCGCTGAGATCAGCGACATTGCAAATGCGGTGCTGGATGGCACCGATGCTGTAATGTTAAGTGAGGAGAGTGCTGTAGGACACAATCCTGTATTAGCTGTTAAGACTATGGTTCAGACTATTCAAGGTGCTGAGAAAGTTTACCCTTTTGACAAGGTAAAAAAGTTTGCCATTAAAGATGCAACTGACAGTATAAACTCTGCTGCAGTTAGTCTGTGTAAAGATGTAGATGCATGGGGAATGGTAGCCATAACAGCATCAGGACAATCTGCCAGAAAACTCTCTCGTTATAAACCAAAACGTGATATATATGCTGTTTCTCACTCTTTGAAAACTTCAAGGTTCTTAACTATATCTTGGGGTGTTGTACCTGCATTTTTGGTAAAAGAAGCTTCACTTGGACAGATGATGAGTGAAGTTATGAATCAAGGGATTGACAGAGGAGTTCTGCAACTTGATAAAAGCTATATCTTAACAGCCGGTGATCCTGTAGGTGTTCAGGGATCAACCAACATAATAAGACTGCTTCGCGAACGCGAAATGATGTTCTTTAAAGAGCTTAAACTAAAGGACCGCCCGTAACTATTATGCCGTCCATATCGGCATATACGTAAACGCCAGTTTCAAAACTTGCACCGCCGAATGTTACGCGTACATCACGCTCACCTTCGGTTGTAGGTATGTATTTGTGTGGGCATGTCCCAAGTGCATAAAGTGCAACAGGAATATCTTTAATTTGGTAAGTATCACGTACGTATCCGTTAACAATGATCCCTGCATAGTTGTTTTTATGTGCAAATTTCATAAGGTTTTCACCAACTACGGCATAATAGTCTTCTCTAACATCTACAACTACAACTTTACCTGTTCCGTCTTCATCACGAAGAAGCTTTACCAGTTCAGAGTTGTTTTTATCTAGTTTAACCGTTATAACTTCACCTTTACATTTAAGTGCACCGCCATAGTTTTTAAAATCCGGATTCAGTGTTATAACTTTGTCAAAATGTTCGTCACAAATGTCTGCTGTAAAAAAGTCCATATATCTTGCCTTGTCAAAAAAATTATATTTAGATTATAACAACTTTTTTACAAATATTCCTTCTAACAAGAAGGAACATTTCCGCTATCATTTGCATACTCGTAAAAGAAATCAAAATAGTGTTCAAGATATTTCTCTTTTAAAGCACCATCTTTTACTTTTGGACAGATATTTTTAATCTCGTCCGCTAAGTTACTTTTAACATCTTCCCACTCTGCTTGAGAATGTTTAGCAGCCATTTTCGCGCCGTTCATTCCACATGCACCTTTTAACTTTTTAAGATAAAGCTTTTGACCTTTTGCAACATCAGCTGATACTACAGTTGTCCCAACTGAAAGTAAAAGAACACTTGTTAATATTATTTTTGCAATATTTTTCATGACTTATCCTTTATTATTTTTTAGATTCTATGTATTTTGCTACAGCTTCAATATCTGCGTCATTTAATGCAGCTACCTGACCTTTCATTAGACCTTTCATAGCTCCGCCGTAAGTTCCGTCTTTATAACCTTTTAAAGCCGTAATAACTTTTGAAGCTTCCCAACCTTTAATCACTTGAGATTTACCAAGAGCTTTTTTCTCTGCATTTACTCCGTGACATCCGGCACATTTTTTGTAAATATCTGCACCGTCTGCAGCTAAACTTGTCATTGAACCTATTAGTGCTAGTCCTAATAAAACTTTGTTAAGTGTTTTCATCTTTTTAACCCTCCGTATTTTTTAGTTACAAGAGAAGTATAAAAAATAATTGTGAAATGATTGTGAAACTTACCAGGTTATACAAACTTGGGTGTATTTATCCACTTCTGAAGTTATTTTTACATCTAGATTATATTCATCACATATCATCTTAACTATGTTTAAACCGATCCCAAATCCACCTGCAACATTATCAAATCTGGCATATCTATCAAACATAAGATCAATATTTTCCTGCTTTATTCCTTGACCCGTATCTTTGATCGTTAGTTGATGATCCTTTAGTGTTATAAAAATAGATCCGCTTATTTTGTTGTACTTAATAGCATTTGAGAGAATGTTGTCAATTAGTTTTGAGATCTTTTTCTCATCTATGTTTAATGTCACCTCTGGACTTAGCTCTGTTTGAATATCTATCTTTTTTATATTTGCTAAAATTAAGAAGTATTCAACTCTCTGTTCTATTAGTTGTTTTAGATTTATATCTTGATTCTTTGAGACTATTTTGTTGTTAAGAATTAAAAAACTTAGATCGTCATATATGTTAGACACGGTTTTAGTACCTATCTCTATGCGGTTTAGTATTTTTAAAAGGTAGTTGTCTTTTATGCTCTTTTTGTCGATCAGCTCAATGTTTGTCATGATCGTACTTACTGGAGTATTTAACTCGTGTGTAGTGTCTTTTATAAAAGTATCTAGCAGATGAAGTGCATCGCGCATAGGCTTTAGAAAAAGTTTTAGTAAAAAGTAACCGATCACTATCATAATACTAAAAAATATAGAGCTGTAAATAATTATATTTCTTACAGTTGCATCTAGCCATTTTTTATCGTCTATAATCTCAATAACTACATATTGTGTATTTAGATAATGTTTCTCAGGATTTGTAATGTAGCGTATGATCTTGTTGTTGGTGTAAGAGATCTCAGTTAAAGAGTTTTTTGGATCTGCTGATGTGGAATAGATAAGTTTGTAGTCATTCGCATACAGAGAAGTTTTGAACATTTCATCTTTAGGGTAAGTTATTTGTCCTGTTTTATCTGCTCCTAGATCTTCCAAAATTGAGATGAAGTTGTTTGCATACTCATTTAGTTTGATCGTTCTTTGTGAGCTCGCCAGCTCTTTTTGAAGGTTGTAGTATAGTGATATGCTCATACCTAAAATGACAATGGTAAGAAAAATATATAGAGCTAAAAATCTAAAAAGTGTCTTTTTTTCACTTTGTGGTAAATCTATATCCAAGCTTTTTAATACTGACAATTTTTTCCTTTCCCAAGAGTTTTCGTAAGTTTTTTATGTAGGTACGAAGAGCTGTCTCGCTTATATCTTCACCGTATTCCCAAAGCGTCTCGTAGATAGTCTCGTGAGTTACAAGTTTATCTTTGTTTTGTAAAAATAGTTTTAAAAGTTTTGCATCTTTGTTGTTTAGTTGTACATCTTGATTGTCAACATTTAAAATATCGTTTGCGGTGTCGTAGTAGATGTTTTGATCTATCTCTATTTTTGTGTCACTACTGTGGAAAAATTCCCTTTTTAAAATACTCTCAACTCTTAGTTTTAACTCTTTAAGTGCAAAAGGTTTTCGTATGTAATCATCGCAACCGCTGTCATACCCGCTCTCAAGATCACTCATGGAGTTAAGTGAAGTTATAAAAATAGCAGGAGTTGTATTGTCTTGCTCGCGTATGCTTTTTAAGATCTCAAAGCCGTTGATGTCTGGAACATTTACATCTAAAAGAAGAAGATCAAAGTTATTTTCGTAGATTGCATCTAGTGCATCGTTTCCATTGTATACACTTATGATCTCATAATCTAAGTTCTCAAAGTAATCAACAACGGTTTCATTTAAAGCTATATCGTCTTCAAGCAGCAGGAGTTTCTTTTTCATGTTTTAATTGTAGCGAAATAAATAAATCTTTAATATTGAATCTAATAACTTGTATAACTTTATTTTTTATCCCAACCAACAACAATTCCATTTTCTATGATAACTTTCAAGGCATACCTATTTTTTGCTACTTCTTCATATTTCCAGACTTCTTTTATTTTCGTTTTTAAAACTTTTTGGTCTATATCAAGTGGCTTACCTAAAGAATCTATGACATGCTCCTCAGTGGCTCCTTGCCAAACCTCATTATTCATAATACTTTCTACAATCTCTGGATCACCATATTTATTTATTAATCGCTCTCTTTTCTTTTTGTCTGCATACACTGCATAAGCAATGAACATAACTATAGCCAAAACTATCCAAATAAACCATTCCATTCTTTTATCCTTTTATATAATTACTATTAATTCAACAAACATTATATAAAGGCTAACTTTATATAAGCTAAATAAAAGAAAACAAAAAATATTTATTTTAGTTGTTATAGTAATTTTTTTGAAAGTACATAACCTTATTTTTACAACATTTTTGGTATCCTTGCAATAATAATTATAAATAGGCTAAATAATAGATGAAAGTAGTAACAGGCGTAGTTGGAAACGACATCCATGTCGTTGCAAACAGACTTATAGAACTGTCTTTAGATGCGAGAGGTTATGAGGTGTTTAACTTAGGCGTAAACACATACCTTGAAGAGTTTTTTGATGCAGCGGTTGAAACTGGTGCAGATATACTTCTGATCTCATCACTTAACGGTGAGGCAGAGGGTTGGGCACGTGAAGTAAAACTTCTAAAATCAAAGTATAAAACATTAGATGATCTTGTAATGGTGATTGGTGGAAACTTGGTAGTTGGTACTGCAGATGCAGACGTAATAGTTCCAAAGTATAAAAACTACGGTTTTGATCTGGTATTTCACCAAGTAGATTTAAATACGGGACTTGATACTTTAGAAGAGTTCATAAAAGAGAGACAAGCATCATGAGTTTACTACAAGAAGAACGTGAAATAATCCTCTCAAACGAACATGTAGACAACTTTGACTTTGCAGAGGTTGAAGAGTTTGTAAAAAATGCAAACAAAGAACTTTTTATATCTCATCATTTTGCTCAAAAGAAAAAGATGCTGGTTCAGCCGCGCGGTGGATTCCCAACATACAAAAAACAGTTTGCCCTAAATGAGTTTTTTGTAAATGCGAACGTAGATGTACTTCCACTAACGATCGACTCTAACACACGTCTTAACGACTATGCTACAGCTAAAAAGATGTTACGCCTTAGTGAAGAGAGTGAAGTTGACATGTTAAACGGTTATCCGCTTGTAAATCACGGTTACCGCACAACTAGAAAGATGGTTACTCATTTTAACAAGCCGGTAAGTCTACGTCACGGTACGCCTGATGCAAGACTTCTGATCGAGACTGCTATTGCTTCTGGTATTTTTGAGATTGAGGGCGGACCTATTACGTACCTTTTACCATACTCAAAGAACTTCCCTCTAGATAAGGCTTTTCTTTACTGGAAGTATGTTGAAAAAGTGTGTGCTAACTATTCAAAATTAAACCTGCCTATAAACCGTGAGTCATTTGGACCACTAACGGCTACACTTGTTCCGCCTGCTATTACGATCGTTATCCAGCTTTTAGAGATGCTTCTGTCTTTAGAAGAGGGTGTTAAATCTTTCTCTGTTTCATTCTCTCAAACAGGGTCGATGAATCAAGACATAGTTATGGGGCATGTTATAAGAAAGATGGCTAAAAAATATGCCGAGTCAATCAACTGCGGTGATGCTACAATCAACTTAGTGTATCACCAGTGGATGGGGGCATTTCCTACAAACAAAGATTTTGCAGAGCAGTTGATCAATATGTCGACGGTTATTGCATCTATGGTTGGAGCAGATAAAATAATTACTAAAACTCGTGAAGAAGCTTCTGGTATTCCGACAAAAGAAGCAAATGCAAAAACAGTTGCAAATACTCAGTATACTTTAGGAATTTTAAACGGTCTTCCAAATATAGTAGATGAGGAAGAAGAAGAGATTCTAACTTTAGAAGTTGAAGCTATTATGGAAGCTGTGTTTAATGATCCTGCTGATACTCTTTGGAGAAAAGTATTTAACTCTATTAAAAACGGAACTATTGACGTGCCTTTTTCACCGCACATCATCAACCACAACGAGATGATAACTATTCGCGATGCAAACAAAAATATCCGTATAATAAAAAGAGGAAATGTGCCTATTCCTGATAGATGTTTTGAGTATGAAAAATCAAAATGTGATCTTACAAAAGACACAACAAGTATAGTTAATGATATTATCCACGATATAGGGATTATGCAATGAGTCAAAATAAACTTTTAATAGATATAGGAAGTACAAACTTTAAAGTTGCAACTCCAACTAACATAGAACAGCACTTTCGTGATTTTAACAAAGATATACATGATGATCTTATGTATAAATGCGGTGATACAATAAATAGTTTTGATAAAGATGACGTATATATCTGTTCATCTGCAAACGGTGGTTTAAGCACGCTAATCATCGGTCTTACAGAGTCTTATTCTCTAAAGTATGCGAAGAACATCGCTTTTAACTCAGGGATCAATATCATTGAGACTATTCTTTATCAAAACATAGAAGACTATTCGCTTCCTAGTGATCTGATAGATGTAGTTATAGTTGTAGGCGGTATAAACTCTAAGGGTGGTATATTTGGCAAGCCTTTATATAACTACTTGGAAAATCTAAAATATTCAAACATTGTTTATGTTGGAAGTGAGCTTGAAGCTGAAGAGCTTGCAAAAAACATAGAACATCTTGTTGTTCTTCCAAATATCATAGATAACAAACTACATATTATTGAAGAGAATTTAAAAGAGTATTTGACAAACCTTTACCAAGCTGATATTGAGGGTAAAGAGGACATTAAATCTCTTTATGACATAACTACAAATCAGATCTATTCTACACCGTACATAGTGAATAAAACTCTGCCATTAATAGATGCAAACTTCTCAGTTGTAGATCCATTTATTCTAATAGATATCGGTGGGGCTACAACTGATATTCACTACTCAAAAGATCTTGTAGATGAGAACATAGTGACTGAGAATGAATACGACAGACTTGTATTTAAAAAGCTTGGTGTTTACAAGTCAAAAGAGTCTTTGATATTTGCAGCTCAAAACAACGAATTTACATATGAGCTTCTAACTCACCTCAAAGTTACTGAAAACATCTTTGAAGAATCTAGTGAGAAAGCGCTGAAAGTGCTTATGCAGCTTGCTCTTTTCTTGGTACTTACTAAAATGAGCCACTATAAACAAGCATATGTAAACCTAAAACTTCTTGCTATAAATTCAATAGTTTTAACAGGCGGTATCACTAAAGTATTAAATGATGATGAGGTAGCTGACATTATCTCATTTTTTTACAAAAAGATTTTAAATTCAGATCATAATCCGACTGTTGTAATGGATAAAAATTACAAAATTTGGACACTGGCAAACAAAGGATAAGTAATGTCGATTAACTGTATAAGAACACTTATAGAAGATTCTGCTCGTACACATGCGGACAAAACTGCTTTAATTCACAAAGATAAAAGTCTTAGTTACTCTGAGCTTTTTACTAAAGTTAATCATGTAGCTTATTACCTAAGTGAATTAGATCTGCCAAAAGATTCACGCATAGGGATCTACTCAAACAAAGGAATTGAGCAGGTTATAGCTATACTTGCCATACTTTCAACTGACTATGTTTTAGTTCCGCTTACTAAGTTGCTTAAGCCTGAACAGGTTGAGTACATAATAAACGATTGTGATATCAAATGTATCATAACTGACAAGTTAAAGTTAGAAAATATAGAAGAGATAAATTTTGATGGTCATATAGTGTCTTACGAGACAACTTCAAGTGATATACCGTCGTTTGATGAGATCTACAAATACTATAACAAACCATACTCTTGTGAGATAAACGGACATGACAATGCGGTGATCACTTATTCGTTTGGTCTTACTGGTACTCCAAAAGGTATAGTTCTTTCACACAGAAACCTAATCGACTCGGCTCGTGTTGTTACAAAATACCTAAATATTACTGAAGATGACGTGATCAGCGGGCTTCTGATCTTTAATCTTGATTATGGATTAAATCAGATCTTCTGCAGTCTTTACAGACGTGCAACATTGGCACTTCACCGCTTTATTCTTCCGGATGATTTTTTCAACCACATCATAGATGATAAAGTTACAGTTTTACCTCTAATGCCAATCAACATTACACAGATTTTTGATGAAGATATGGGAAGAACACCAAGCAGTGAACTTTTAGAGAATTTAAAAACTATCACGTCTTCAGGTGGAAACGTAACTAAGAAGATGATCGCTGATTGTAAGAAAACATTTGTAAATGCAAAATTTTACTCTATGCACGGTCTTACAGAAGCATTCCGTTCAACTTACCTTGATCCAAGCCAGATAGAGATCAGACCAGACTCGATCGGCAAAGCTATCCCTGATGTTGAGCTTTACGTTATAAATGAAGAAGGACGTGAGTGTGCACCTCGCGAAGTAGGTGAACTTATACATAGAGGTGGTTATATCTATAAAGGCTTTTGGAATGCTCCAAAAGAAAATGAACAAAGATTCAAATCAATCCAGATCTTAAAAGATGTAGTAAACTTAGAAGGGCAACTTACAGATGAGATAGTTGTAGCTTCAGGAGACTATGTGTATAAAGATGAAGAGGATTATTTTTACTTTGTATCTCGCCGTGATGATATGATCAAAACAAGAGGTTTTAGAGTATCACCTCTTGAAGTTGAATCTGTTGTTAAAAAGAACTTCCCGCTTATAGATCAGTGCGTTGTTTTCTCGATCCCAAATGAAGAGATCGAAGAAGAGATCGTACTTGTTTACTCTGCTAAAAGCGAGATAGCTCAAAAAGAGATGCTGTTTGAGCTTAAAAACCATTTAGCTTCATACATGATACCAGGTAAGATCATATATAAAAAATCTCTGCCACTTGTTCAAAGCGATAAAAATAAAGTAAATGTGGAAGAGCTAAAAAGAGAGCTTACTACTTCTTAACCAAATGAGATATTAGGAACTAAGTTTATAAATGCTCTAGTTCCTAAATCTACTATATTTGGAATATATGATATTTATAATACAAAAAATACAGCTTAATTATACTTAGTTATAACTCTGCATTAATATAAATTTTTATTATAATTAATCTTTAAGATTTTTTGATATAAAATTTTTTCCTCGGAAACTTTGATAAGTCTGTTTCTGTTGTATTTATTAGGTTTCTGTAAATTTTGCATAAGGGGCTTAAAATGTTGCTTACTAAATATAATCCTTACCAAGAGTTGAGAGATCTTAATAAAAGGTTTCACCACCTATCAAACGCATATCCAAAATTCGATATTGCTCATGAATACTCTATTGCAGGTTTTACTCCTGCTATGAATACACGTGAAGGTGAATTTGCCTATCACATAGATGTAGATCTTCCAGGTGTAAAAAAAGATGATATAAAAGTTGATATCAAAGACAACGTATTAACAATATCAGGCGAACGAACTTTAAAAAGTGAAGTTAAAGAGGAAGATTATTATAAAATAGAGACATCTTTTGGAAAGTTCCAAAGATCGTTCACTCTTCCAGACAGTATAGATACAGAAAGTATTACGGCTTCAGCTGAAGATGGAGTTTTAGAAATTGTTATTCCAAAAAGCCCAAAAATACTTCATAAGAAGGAAATAAAGGTTAAATAGTTGTTAGATAATTCTTAATTAATCTCAAGCAAGAAGTGAATTAATATGAATTTAGATAACACTATTGTAATCGCAGCTGATTTAGAGAGCTTAAAAGTTTATAGAGTTGTTTCAAAATTATGGATATACAGTAAAAAGAAAACAAGAGTCAATACATTAAAACGTGAAGAACTCTCTGTTGATTTTGAACTTATAAAAGATATAAATTATATGACTGCATATAAGAGTAAACTTGAAGAGTTTAGTAATAATATAGGTTTTACAAACAAACAACATAATTTACTACTTGGAAAAGAGGAAAAGAGCTTAAAATATATTGCAGATGATATAAAGATGATTATTAATGCTGAAAATCCATCAGCTTGGGTCTTAGCATTCCCAAAGAATAGCATCTATCAATTGATATCTATGCTTGATTACGATGTAAAAAAAATACTTAGAAAAAGTATTCCATCTGAAACATTACTAAAGTTGTAAGGTATAACTGACCGACTTATTATTTAATATCTGACAGGAACTCCTGTCAGTATAATATAAGCTTCCTTTCTATAAATCTACACGAATGCCATACTCCATTATCTTTGGTTTAATATCTAGTTTATTTTTAACTACCTCACTGAATATTTTCATTTTATCACTCTCTCCATGTATAAGATATAGATTTTTCAGCTTTTTGAAATTACTAATCCAATTTATTAGATCTTCTTGATCAGCATGAGCAGAAAATCCATTTATTGTTTTTATGTCAGCTTTTACTACAATATCTTCACCATAAATTTTGACATATTCATCACCGTCAATAATACTACGCCCTAGGGTTCCAGGTACTTGATAGCCTACAAAGATAACACTATTGAGTTTGTTCCACAAGCGATGTTTTAAGTGATGCATAATACGCCCACCGTTGCACATACCGCTTCCGGCAATTATGATCGTTCTTCTTTTTACTTTGTTAATGAGGCGTGATTCCTCTTTTGTAGAAGTTATCTCCAAAGAAGCGAATGAGAACGGATTTTCATCGTTTAAAGCATCATATTCTACTTCATCACTAAGATTTATAGGATATTTTTTGTAAAGCTTAGTTGCTTTTGTGGCTAAAGGACTGTCTAAAAACACACGACATTTAGGGAGTTCATTTTCCTCAAACATCTTATGTAGAATCCATAATATCTCTTGAGTACGTTCCAAAGCAAATGATGGTATAAGAACATTCCCATCTCTTTTAAGTGTTGATACTACGGTGTGTTTGAATTCTTCGATACTATCTTTGATATTTCTGTGTGCCCTGTCTCCATAGGTTGTTTCTATAAATAAAGCATCAGTCTCTTCGATATTATCTAAAGGGTCAAGGATAAGTCTGTGTTTACTTCCAATATCACCTGAAAATACTAAGCGTTTTTTTGCTTTATCATTTTTATAATCAATCATAACAAAAGAACTTCCCATAATATGTCCGGCATTGCCAAATGTGATTTCTATGTTTTGATGAAGTTTATATTTTTCAAAGTACTCTAATGTTTTCCAACTTCTTAAAAACACATCTTTAACATGTTCTTCTGTATACAGAGGTTCTCTAATCCTTTGTTCGTCACCTATACGTTTTGCTTTTCGTCTTAATGTTTTGTACTCTTCTTTTAGTATCTTAGCACTATCCATAAGCATTATATTCATAATGTCTTTAGTTGGTTTTGTAGATATAATCTTTCCTTTAAAACCATCTTTTATTAGTTTTGGCACTCTTCCAATATGATCTAGATGTGCATGTGTAACGATAAGAAAATCGATATTAGAAACATCAAATTCGAAATCTTCATAGTTTCTCAAACTTTGTCCGTCACCCTGGAACATTCCACAGTCTACCAATATTTTAATAGAGCCTATTTTTAACAAATGACAAGATCCGGTAACAGTTTGTGCTGCACCATATGATGTTACAGAAACCATAATAAATCCTTAAAATGAATTTTGAAATTATGATAACATATTTATTTCATATAAGTATCAATATATTATGTACTTTAGAGCATATTAAGAACCTCTAGTTTATGGAATAAAATAGTAACTAGGAAATTTATATATTCAAAAAAGTGTTCAAAAAGTAAAAACACTAAATTCCACTAAAGCTTAAAGACTTGAGTAACAAAGAACAGATTACTTCTTAAGTCATTTATCCATAATATAGAGGTTGCAGCTTTCATCTGCTTCCTCAGTAAATCTTTCCTTTAGCTCTCTGTCAAAAGTGAGTATAAACACATTTGTATTTTTAGTATTCAGTTTTTTAAATTCGTTTAGAAGTACATCATCTGCTACATTTTTACCATGTTCACACTTTATAAAGTTAAATGAACCCAGTGTTTTACCATAGTCGTAAAGGTTGGCTTCCCACTCCGCTTTTTTTAGATAAAGCGAGTCAGGATTTGCTGCAAGATAGATGTTTTTATCTCTTATGTTATATGGTTCTATGATGTCCGTAAATATTGATGAGATAGATGAGAAGTTTTCAATATCCCAAAAAAGATGTGATTTATTTGCAGGTGTTTTTTGATCTTTGTTTATAAGTTTTAGACGTTTTTTGATATTAAAGTTTGAATGTGCATTGTCGTTTGTCAGTAAAATCGAGTTTTTAAGTTTTTGTGCATCAGTTGTTTTAAAGCCTAGTATTTCACCAAGCTCTATATAAAAGTCTAAGTTTTCAAGTTCAGTCTCCGCACCGCCTTTTTGGTAAGTCTGGAGACTTTTTAGTTTGTGTTTGTTAAACAGTAGATGTACGCCCATATTTTCATGGTTTGCGTACGCCTGTTTTACACGGAAAAATATATTTTTGGCCTCTGAATTGTCAGGCAGTTCTATTTTTCCGCGAAATTTATGTTCAATTTTTATATCTGTCATTATTGTCCAAAAAATTCGGCAGCTTCTAACTCGTCGTCCTCAAGATTTTCTTTTGCAAAATGCTCATCCTCAGCCATCAGTTTTTTAACTTCATTTTGGCAGTAGTTGTACATAACTGTTTTTGCATGATCATTGTCGCTTAAAAACCCGAGACCGCTGAATTGGTAAGGTTCCTCTTGCTCTATACATAAAAGTATACCATCACATTCATTTTCTAAAACTTCAACCAGTGTACGGTAGTTAATATCAAACTCCGTAGCATGCCAGCCGATCTCTTCAAGATCTTTATTTGAAAACTCTGCTACACCATCAGCCGTTGTGTCATCATAAGAAGCATTGTCTGCATTAAAACCTATAATGCTTTGCCAGTTTGAAAAGGCTTTTATAAGCGCTCTATCACCATCTTCAACTATTTGATATCCGCTTCCAAACATACTGTCTAATGACAGAGGGGCACTAGGATTTAAAGGATTTGTACTCTGTTTGTCTAAAGTACCTTTAAATATAACGGCTCTTTCGTCAAATGGCTCGAAGTTTATATTACCTTCTATATCTATACTAAAAGGTTTGTTTGAGTTTATTGCATTAAGTAGGTTTGTTTTGTTTGCCACTATTATTTCGTTAAAAAGATTAAATTTTTTCATGATTTTCCTTAAGTATTGGAATTATTTTTCCAGGTATTATAAAACTTTTTGCTTATTTTGAGTATAATGCCACAAATTTTCTGGGCAGTTAAGCTCAAAATAATATTTCATATATTATGAAACAACATTAAGGAAAAAAAATGGCATTAAATGTTTACTATGACAAAGATACTAGCTTAGACCTAATCAGAAGCAAAAAAGTTGCAATGATAGGTTTTGGTTCTCAAGGACACGCTCACGCTGAAAACTTAAGAGACTCAGGTGTTGAAGTATGTATTGGTTTAAGAAAAGGTGGTTCTTCTTGGGCTAAAGCTGAAGCTAAAAACTTTGAAGTACTTACTATCGCTGAAGCATCTGCATGTTCAGATGTTGTTATGATTCTTTTACCAGATGAAAACCAAGCTGAAATCTACAAAAACGAAATTGAGCCAAACTTAAAAGAGGGTGCTACTATCGCTTTTGGTCATGGTTTTAACATCCACTATGGTCGTATCGCTCCAAGAGCTGACATCAATGTTACTATGATCGCTCCAAAAGCACCAGGTCACACTGTACGTTCTGAATTTGTACGTGGTGGTGGTATTCCAGATTTAATCGCTGTTGGTCAAAACCCATCAGGTAACACTAAAGAGTTAGCTCTTTCATATGCATCAGCTATCGGTGGTGGTAGAACTGCAATTATTGAGACTACTTTCAAAGATGAGACTGAAACTGACTTATTCGGTGAGCAAGCTGTATTATGTGGTGGTGCTGCATCTTTAGTTCAAGCTGGATTCGAAACATTAACTGAAGCTGGTTACGCTCCAGAGTTAGCATACTTTGAGTGTCTACACGAACTTAAACTAATCGTTGATTTAATGTTCGAGGGTGGTATCGCTGATATGAGATACTCAATCTCTAACACTGCTGAGTATGGTGATTATGTTTCTGGTAAACGTGTTATCAATGCTGAGTCAAAACAAGCTATGCGTGATATCTTAACTGAGATCCAAGATGGTAGATTTGCAAAAGACTTCATCTTAGAAGGTCAAGCTGGTTATCCTCGTATGAACGCTGAGCGTAAAAACGACCAAGATAAACTAATCACTAAAACTGGTAACAAGTTACGTGAAATGATGCCTTGGATTGCAGCTAATAAAATAGTTGACCAAGACAAAAATTAATCTTTTTAATTTTAAGCACTCATCTTTAGATGATGTGCTTAGTTAATTGCTTAATTTAAGCTCCCCTAACACAACATTCAAATACTTTCAATCAAAAAATTTAATTTTTACTATTGCTATATGTAGTATTAAAGTAGTTTCTGCATTCTTATAAGAGTGGAGAGTAAGATTGAACTTTTATCAACCCCTTTTGCACTTTTCATTTTAAGTTCTGTATCTAGTAATAGTTCATGTATCTTATAATAAGTTTGCGGTTTAAAACGCAGAGATAGTTCAGCTTTTTCTTTAACTACAAAAGCAGGGGCAGGGTAGCCTAAAATGTCTAATGCATTTGGAGCACCGTACATACGTATGTATATATTAAACATATATAGTTGTGTAATATATGAAGTGATCTGAGTTAATATCCAAATCTCATCCTCACCGTGTTCTGTAAGGTTTTTAAGATCATCTTTAAACTCTTTTTTGTTTATAAGTTTTTTAATAAGCTCATCAATATTTACAGCACCAAGTCCGTAAACAAGCGAATCAATATCCTTTGTTGTAATATTTGTCTCAAATACTGCAAACTTATCCAACTCATTTACGGCTAAAGATATATTTGAGTTGTGTAGGTTCAGCAGATGTGAGATCGAATAGTTGTCAATATTTATATTTTTTGCTTGTGCAATCTGGGCGATTATATTTATAGCTTCACCATGCTTTGGATTAAAAAACCTAACAGCCATAGTGCTTTTTTTTGCAAATGCTTTTGTATATGTTTTATGATCATCACCTGTATAAGCATATATAAAAACATTGTCCGGATTTTTTTCACAAAAATCTATAAGACTCTCAAGATCTTTTTTTGGTACTTTCTTATCGCTTTTTATTATTAAAACGTTTCTGTCTCCAAATAGTGAGGCTTGTGAAAGGTGTGCTTTTGCAGAGTTAAAGTCGTACTCATCATGGTAATATTTTAAAACAGATGCATCTTCAATATTTGAGAGTGTCTTTGTATAGTGATCTATTAAAAAATCACTCTCTCCAAAGAGTATAAAGTTATTTGATAATGAGTTGTTTTGTATATGTTTATCAAACTCGGCTTTATACATCTTCACTCACAATGGAGACATAGATTTTTGCTTTTGCTATGTCAACTTTGTCTATTTTAACTTTTACGTCACTAAATAAAGGAACGTTTTCACTTGAAGTTATAAGAAGTTTTGCACCAACTATATCATCGTGAAGATCTGCTTTTAGTTCAGGATCAGTTCCACTTATACGTGCTTTAAAAACCTGCCCAATTCTCTCATCTGCCCAGCGAGCATATTTTCTGTCCATAAAGTCTATCTCTATGGTACTTGCCTCACGTTCCTTCTGAGAGATCGTCACAGCAAGAGATTCTATGTTTCTAAGAACGTATGAACCTTCTTCAGTATCTCCACGCTTTATCGCTTTTAGTAGTCTGTGAACTATCAAGTCTGAATATCTTCTAATTGGTGAAGTGAAGTGTGTATAAGCATCAAATCCTAGTCCAAAGTGACCTACATTTAGAGGTGAATATTTTGCCTGCATTTGTGAGCGTATGATTAGAGTGTCTACTTCAGCTTCAAGACCCATTATTTTCGCTTGATCACGTATGCCTTCAATTGTATCTTTCGTACCCTCTTTAACCTCTACAAATATTCCAACACCTGCTAACTCTTGGTAAAGCTTTTGAAGTTTTGACTGGCTTGGAGATTCGTGTATACGAAAAATACCACGATCAAACATAGCTGCGGCAGCTTTATTTGCTAAAAGCATACAGTCCTCTATAAGTGCATGTGAAGGTGTTTCTTCTGCATGATGAGTTGATACTATGGCACCTTTTTCATCGATAGCCATCTCAACTTCAGTTGAGCGGAAGTCGTAACCATATTTTAAACGCTCCTCTTTTAGTGCATCTGTTACATCACGAAGTTTTAAAAGCCAGGCAAAAATCTCTTTCTCTTTTTCATTTTGAGCTTCTAGTTTACCCTCTAAAAATGCATCAACCTCTTCATAGTTAAAACGTCTGTCTGAGTGAATAATAGCTTCATATACGTCAGACTTTACAACTTCTAAACTTGCTAAATCAAGTTTCATCTCAAACACATAAGAGAGTCTGTCAATATGCGGTTGAAGTGAACATAGTGTCTCACTAAGTTGACGAGGAAGCATCGGAATAGATCTATGTGGAAGATAGATAGAAAAACTTCTGTATATAGCTTCATTGTCAAGTGCACCGAATGGTTTAACGTACTCACTTACATCCGCAATAGCTACATAAAGAGTCGTGTTTTTATCGTCCCAGTATATTGCATCATCGAAATCTTTTGCAGTTACAGGATCTATTGTACAAAAACTAAGATCTCTTAAGTCTTTTCTGTCCGGATAGTAATCTGCGTTTACTTCCTCAAAAGATTTGGCAATTTTGAGCACCTCTTCATCAAACTCATCGTGTTTGTTAAACTGTGCAAGAACTATTTTCTCATCAACAAGAGGGTCATTTATATTACCAAGAGACTCCATAATTGTGCCGTCTTGGTTATTGATCTTAAACACTTCACCAACTTCATAAGCATTTAACTCTTCTTGAGTTAACTCAACTCCTGATGGATGTTCTGTTTTTAGATCAACTAACGATTTTCTTGAATCTTTTTCAATGATATATCCTACAGAATAACTCTCTGCACGACCAAGAATTTCGATAATTTTACCGCTTGGTTTTCCACGTTTTCCAAGAAGCCTTTGGGCAATTACCAAATCACCCTCTCTGGCATTCATAGTATCTTCGATAAAAAGATCGTGAGTTTGTTCACCTATTACGGTTAGGTATGCACTGCTGCCTTGTGCAAGCTCAATTGTCCCCGCACGGTATTTTGAATGAAATTTATATTTTTTATCTTTTTTTGTTAGGTATTTTTTGTTAAATAAGTCTTCAACAATTTCGATTTCGTCTTCTGTGATATCTAACTCACTCAAACCGTGAGTGAGTCTTATAAGTAGGGATTTCAATTTATTTACGCCACAGCACTTTCAAGAGCAGTTTCAAAACTTGCCATATCTAGAGAGTAAGTTTTAACTAGCTCTTTTGCTGCCGCAATGCTTTCTTCTGTAGCCACACCGTTTAGTTGAATAGCTGTACGAACAACTTGTAGTATCTGAGCTGCTTTTTTATCTTCGTCTTCAGCTTCTGCAGGGTTTTTACAGTTTCCTATAACATCCACTAAACCGTCTTCAAATTTCCATAGTTTAAAGATCATAGAACTAACTTCAGGCGTAGTTACTCCAACCACTTTTTCCTCAGCTTTTTCAACATCTTGAAGCTCTTTTAGAGCATCTCTGAATTCAATTTGCTTGTTTTCAGCCATAATCTGCTGAGCTATAATAACCTTCCCGATCTCTACTAAAAACGCAGCCGGTGAAAGAATTCCCATAAGTTTGTTTTCTTTTCTCATACACCAAGCAGTTACAAGTGCATGTTGTCTTTTTGATAATTCTGAAAACATATCATTAGTTATGCCATAAGCAGATAAGTCCAGAGGGAAACTTTTTTTAATGATACTTGCTAGTGCAAAACCGCGAACAGTACCCATTCCAAAAAGTCCTACAGCCTGACTAATAGCATTGATCTCACGGCTGAATCCGTAAAGCGGAGAGTTTGCTGCTTTTAGGATGTCTGCTGTTAGCAATGGATCTTTTTCTAGAATTTTAACCATATCGTTAAAGCTAGAATTAGGATCCTGATAAACTGCCTCTATCTGCAATGCAGACTCTGGAAGCGGCGGCAGTTGTTTTATTTTTTTTAGAATTTCTTCAGTCATCTAAGCCTCTGTATAGTTTGAGATATATACTGTAATTATAGTATATGCAAATAAATTCATTCTGAATATTTACAAAAAATTGTTATGATTTTTAGTCAAAAATATATTTAAAGGTTAGAAATGCAACTACAAAGAGATGCAATGCTAAAACAATTAGGCTATGTTCCAAATGAAGCCTTGATAAATCAATTACAAAGAATTGAACAAAATACTAACGGCTATGATAAGATACAAAAACACATAATGGATTTGCACGATCATTTAAAAGTTGACGGCTCATTTGTAGCTATGTCAAATTCGGAAGATTATTTCAAAATAAAAGTTGAAGCAGGTTCTGATGAATTGGCACAGGAAGCTCATGAGAAAATCAAACATTTTAGTGAAAAATTTAAAGTTAAAATAAATAAAATTCAAAACAAAGACACATATTATATTTTAGGATTTGAAAAATAAAAGAGCCTATAAGTATAGAAGGATATGACCTTTTAACAAAAGAGTTTAAATTTTTGTTAGAGGTTCATAAACCTAAAGTTGCACATGAAAAAAAAGTAGCTGCAGATCAGGGTGACAGAAGTGAAAATGCCGAATACCACGCTGCGAAAGAGAAACTTCGTTTTATAGATAAGAGACTTTTTTATCTAAATTCTATGATAGAAAAATCTCAAATTATAGACCCCTCATTAGCACCTCATATAAAAATAAGATTTGGCTCAAGTGTAAAACTTACAAATATAGATACTGATGAAGAAGAGATCTATACAATTTGCGGAGTTTTAGAAGCTGAGCCCGAAAACGGTTTAATCTCTATTCACTCACCATTAGCACGTGCAATGATAGGTAAAGAAGAGGGTGATGAGTTTAAAGTAAAACTTCCAAATTCTGTAAAGGTTTATGAAGTTGAAGAGATTTTTTATGAAAATATCTTCTCATTGAAGAAAAATATTAGAGATGAAATCGACTTCACTTTCCACTAAAATCAACCCTAATTTTTAATTTATTTCAATTTAGATATAATCCGCTTTTAAAAACCAAATTTTAGGATTCCTAAGTGAGCCAACAATTACCAGATATAGACACACAATTAGCAAATCATAAGTTAAGCCAAGATGATTACAAGCATATTAAAGAGATTTTAGGTCGTGAGCCTAACCTTGTAGAGCTTGGTATCTTCTCAGCTATGTGGAGTGAACACTGTTCTTATAAAAGTTCAACAGTTCACTTAAAAGGCTTTCCTACTAAAGCACCATGGGTTATTCAAGGTCCTGGTGAAAATGCAGGTGTAATCGATATCGGTGGCGGATATGCAGCCGTATTCAAGATGGAATCACACAATCACCCGAGTTTTATTGAACCTTATCAAGGTGCTGCTACAGGTGTTGGTGGGATTATGCGTGACGTATTTACAATGGGTGCACGTCCAGTCGCGAGTTTAAATGCACTTCGTTTTGGTAATGTTCTAAACGATGATAAAACTTCTGCACATCAACGTTATTTGGTACGTGGTGTAACTGAGGGTATCGGTGGATATGGTAACTGTATGGGTGTACCAACTATCGGTGGTGAAGTAAGTTTTGATGAGTGTTATAACGGTAACATTCTTGTAAATGCATTTAATCTTGGTATTGCAAAGAGTGATGAGATTTTCTATGGTCGTGCTGATGGTATAGGAAACTCTGTAATGTACGTAGGTGCTAAAACAGGACGTGATGGTCTTGGTGGTGCTGTAATGTCTTCTGACTCATTCACAGAAGAGTCAAAATCACTTCGTCCAACTGTTCAGGTAGGGGATCCGTTTACTGAAAAACTTCTACTTGAAGCTTGTTTAGAGCTTTTCAAAACTGATTATGTTGTTGGTATTCAAGATATGGGTGCAGCTGGTCTTACATCTTCATCTTTTGAGATGGCAGGACGTTCAGGTAGCGGTATGATCATGCACCTTGACAAAGTTCCTGCTCGTGAAGAGGGTATGGTCCCTTATGACTTCATGCTTAGTGAATCACAAGAGCGTATGCTTGTATGTGTTAAGAAAGGATCAGAGCAAAAAGTTATAGATATTTTTGAAAAATGGGATCTTGATGCTGCTACAATCGGTGAAGTTACAGATACTGGTAATATGGAACTTTTCTGGCACGGTGAAAAAGTAGCTGAGGTACCTGTTGATCCTGTTAGTGAAGAGGCTCCTGTATTAAATCGTCCAATGAGCAAGCCTGCATATTTAGACGAAATTGCAAACGTAACAATTGATGATTTTGACAAAGTTTCAAATCAAGAAGCGTTTGAGAAACTGACTAAGTCTATGGAAGTTGTTGATAAATCATGGATATATGAGCAATATGACTCAATGGTACAAACAAATACTGTAAAAAAAGGCGGTATGCTTGATGCATCTGTAATCCGTGTAAAAGAAAACGGTAAAGCGTTAGCTATGAGTTCTGACTGTAACGTTCGTTATTGTTTCATCGATCCTAAAGGCGGTGGAGCTGCTGCAACTATTGAAGCTGGTCGTAATGTTGCGATGAGTGGTGCAAGACCTTTAGCTATTACAGATTGTCTTAACTTCGGTAACCCTGAGAACCCTGAAGTTATGTGGCAGTTTGGTCAAGCTTGTGAAGGTATTAAAGAAGCTTGTGCTGAACTTAACACTCCTGTAATTGGTGGTAACGTTTCACTATACAATGAAACAAATGGTGTATCTGTATTCCCGACACCATCTATTGCTACTGTTGGTGTTAATGATGATCAAAACAACGTACTTATGTCTAGCTTCCAGGCGCAAGGTAATGCACTTTATTTAGTTGGTAAAAGCAAGTCAGAGTTTGGTGGGTCACTTTATATGAAAGAGATCTGCGGAACTGTTGCAGGTAAACTTCCGGAGATAGACTATACAAAAGAGTTAGCTCTTTGGGATTTAGTAATTGAATCAAATAAAAAACATCTACTAGAGTGTGCTAAAGATGCATCTAGTGGTGGTGTGGCTATTGCACTTGCTAAGATGTGTGCAACTTCAGGTATGGGTTGTGATGTAGAGATGAGCGTAGAAGATGAGCGTGATATCTTTGCTGAGTCAATGAGCCGTGCAATTATAGAAGTTAAACCTGAAAACGTTGATGCTTTTGAAGCTATGCTTGATGAGTCGATGGCTTGTGAAAAAATAGGTACTACAGGTGGAAATACTGTACGTATAAACGATGTGTCAATGAGTATAGAAGATCTTAAAGATAACTACTTCAATACATTTAAAAGAGTGATTGAGAGAGACATTTAGTCCTCTTAATCCATTTGCTTAATATACCTTAACATTATTGCAATAAAAAACATTGCAAAACCGATCCCGTAAACATCAAAAACTCCGCTTACATAGTACTGTGTATATAAAGATATAGGTATATAAAAAATATATAGATACACGGCAAACTTTTTCATCATAAGTAGACCGACTGCAGTTATTAATGTTAATAACGTAATAACAATTGAAAAATAGTAATACCATACTATTACATTTTGGCTATCAATAGTTTCAGCCAAACTTCTTAAACTCATAAAAAAACCAAGCAACATAAATATGGCTAGGACACTTATGGCTATAGGTCTTTGGTGATTCATTGTCTTATCAAGTAAATTCATGGCGAAATTATAGTGATGTATCACACAGTTGTCAAACTTTAAAAAATATAAACTAATATAAGTAGTATAACTATTAATACTTTATTAATAATTGATGCAAAATTAAGCATTAATTTAATAATACTTTTGTAACATAATGCCCTTATGAAGAATAAAATTATTTATATAACATTAATTTTACTAATGTCAACTATGTTATCGGCTGAAAGTGATACGGCAGATTTAGCAAAAAAATTAAACCTATATGCGGGAACAAAAGCCTCTATACAGTGGGAAAGAATCTTTTCTAGTGAGAGAAGGCTTAAGAGGTACAAGCTGGATAATCTTGATGAAGTTAAACTTATTCAGTTAAAAAACTATCTTATAAAACACTCAGCAGATTCAAAGCAACCTGTTGTACCAGGACTATGAAATGACAAAAAAGATATTTTTATTAGCACTAATGGTAACACTTTCATACGGATCATCTGATCTTGAGAAAAAACTAGAACTTTTAGAAGCGGAAGTTAGAGAGTTAAAAAAATTATCAAACGATAATAAAGCTGATTTAAATGAATATATACCAATTATTGAAGCGAGTGAAACACAAAGTTTATTAGACAAGGTAGACTTTTTACCTGAACTTGAAGTTCGCATGGATAAAATGGATTATGAACTTGGTCAAATAGAGGGTGAAAATACACAAGCTTTATATCCTGATGGAGTTCATCAAAGAAGAGATCAATTTAGTAAAGATTTTGATCCTGCAGTAGCTGTAAAGTTTAAACTAAATATGATTGGAAATATAGACAAATATACTAAGTTCAACGGAAGGTTTATATTTACAACATCAACACAGTCAAACCAAAGACTATGTATATTGTCTCGTGATATTAAATCTGTATCAGCATCTAGTGCTTTTGATGTAGACCGTGCATATGTTGACTATACACCAAATATAGGTTCAGATTACGCTTTTACTTTTAGTTTCGGTGTACTTCCGACAACTGGTGGAACTCCTATGAACTTTGCTTTAAACAATGAGAGAAAATCTATGTTCCCAGCACTGGTATTTGATATGAATACATATGGTTTGATAGGTACTCAAAAACTTGGAGAAGGAAATTTTTTAAGATTTATTGCCGCAAAAGCATATACTCTAAAAGCTGAATTTTATCCATATCAATGTAATCGTGAAAATATAGATAATGCAAATGTTCTGGGAACATACTTTGATACAGAGTTTAAACTGTTCGGTGGTGATAGTTTACTATCTTTTGGTGTAAACTACTTGGGTGATTTTAAAGCTCATCCATACCTTGGACCTGATGTTAATTCTGATGATGCAAGTGATTTGGGAGATATTTTTACTTACGGTCTTGGTATAGATATAAGAAACTTATTGGATGACAGGCTGACTTTTTTTGCTCACTCAGCAATCTCAAACCCTAATGCAAATGGAAAGATTGATGATTACCAAATAGTAGATGCAAATAATGATGGTATACAAGATGATCCAAATGACCCTGGTTTTTCTATGGCAAGTTATGCAAAAGGTCCGATGATAGATACATCAGGACACTCCGTTTATGTAGGTATGAAATACGATTTTAACAGTGATTTTAGTTTCGGTGCAGAATATAATCACGGTAGTAAATATTGGTTCAGTGCAACTCAGGGCGCAGAAGATATGTACAACAAACTAGCAATTAGAGGTGATGTTAGTGAGGGATATGCTATATATAATTTCCATAAAGATATGTATGTGAAATTAGGATATATGTACAGCAATGAAGATTACACTGGAAGTGGATGGCATTTTGGTGAACCTGTGAAAAAAGACGGTAAACAAAAGATATCTTACCTTTCTATAAAAGCTGAGTTCTAGTGTTAGAATTAAAAAGTAAAATATATCTATTGTTAATTGGCAGTTTTATACTGCTTTTTGTTTCACTAGCATTTTCTGTAAAAAACATAGATGAGAATACAGAGATAATATCGGAGGTTGAAAACAAGTACCTGACTCTTTCAAAAAATATTCAAAAACTTAATTTGAGCATAGAAGAGAAACAGTCAAATTTACTACAGAGTATTTTACTTGGTGATGCACCTAAAAAAAATCATGCTCAGTTTAGAAGAATAATAGATGATATATATGAAATTGTAAGTGAAGATGAAAGATTAAAAACGCTTTTGGATGAAAAATTATTGACGTTGAAAAAACGTCTTATAGCATACCAAAGTGTTGAAGATAGTGTAATTGAGTCCTTACATAGTGAATTTAATGAAGATCTTGAGGATGCAGTTATCGGTTATAACGAGGTGACAAAAGGTTTTGCCGGTGATGTAAATGAAGTTGAAAAGATCATAATAACAATCTTACAAGAAACTATAGTTGAATTAAGAGAATCAAATATATTAAACCAGATGACTGTAATAGGTTCTTTTTTAATAACTGTTTTGATAGTTATATTTTCAATGCTTAAGTTGAATTCACTTCAAAACAATCTAAAAAAAGAATTAAAACGCTCTTTTGAAGCTGAAGAAAAACAAAAAAATCTTCAAGCTCAACTTTTAAAATATAATGAAAATTTAGAGAATGAGATAACTAAAAAAACAAATGAACTTTATCAAAAAGTATATACACACTTTTTAAGTGGACTTCCAAATAGAAATAAACTTTTAGAAGACTTTCAGATATATAATTTTTCAATGATGGCCTTACTAAATATTGACAAGTTTCAGAAGTTTAACGATGTATATGGTGAGGAGATGGGGAATTTAGCACTTCAAAAGAGTGCAAAGTTTATAGAAAACTATCTAGATATTGAAGAGGCCAGTATATATCATATTAGTGGTGATGAGTTTGCCATAGTAGTTCAGGAAAATCTATCTATTGATAAAGATAGGTTCTTACACTCAATAAATCACTTTTTAAATATTTACAAAAAGAACGTTTTTGATATAGATGAGCATAAACATTCTTTTGTTATGAGTGCAGGTGTTTCTTTTTATGGAGATAAAAAGATGCTCGCATTTGCTGACATGGCTCTAAAAGATGCAAAAGTTAAAAATCAGCATTTAGCTGTATTTAGTGAAACTCAGGAAATAGAACAAAAACATAAAGATGATATTGAGTGTAAAAACCTGCTTATGAAGGCATTTGAAAACGATGATGTTATCTCATACTTTCAGCCTATATCACCTATTCAGAATCCTAACCTTGAAACTAAGTACGAGTCTTTAGTTAGAATCAAAAATGGTGATGAGATTGTACCTCCGCATACTTTTATAGAAGTAGCCAAACAAAATAAAGTCTATTATAAACTTACCAAAAAAGTTTTTGAGAATACTCTAAATACGATTAAAAAATATAAAGTGCCGTGTTCCATAAATATATCAATAGTCGATATTGAAAATGAAAGAACAAAAAATACAATTTATGAGATGTTAGATCAATTTAACTATAACGAGCTGATCACTATAGAGATACTTGAAACAGAAGAATTTAATGACTATGATGTCGTATATAAATTCTGTAGTAAAATAAGAACATACGGCATTAAAATAGCTCTTGATGATTTTGGATCAGGTTATTCAAACTTCACCCATATTTTAAATCTTCCGATCGATTATATTAAAATTGATTCATCGCTGATTTCAAATATCGACAGAGATAAGCACTCGCAGATAATGGTGGAGACTATAGTAGGTCTAGCACAAAAACTAAACGTAAAAACTATAGCCGAGTTTGTATCTTCAAAAGAGATTTTAGATACAGTTAGAAAGCTTAATGTTGATTATGCTCAAGGTTTTTATGTAGGTAGACCTGAAGATATCTCTAAATATTGTTTTTAGAGAGTATTTAACAGGCTAGTATCAAGCTTGTAAGGTTTTGTAACTTCATCTATACTTTTGTACTCAAAACCTTTTTGTGTATAGCATACTATGCTCTCATCTCTACCGTTAAGTAAAGCATCAACCGCTTGGTTTACAAATTTATAAGCCATAAGTCTGTCATATATACTAGGGTTTCCTCCGCGTTGTATGTGTCCTAGTACAGATACGCGAGATTCCATTCCTATTTTTTCTTCAAACCATTTTGATATTTCAGATGAATCTTCTTTTATCCCTTCAGCCACAATAGCTAAAAAATAATCCCTTCCATTTTTTACATCCTCTTTGAACTTTGCTTCATAGTCATCAAGGTTATACTCTATCTCTGGTATCAAACACATCTCAGCCCCACTAGTAAGTGCTGTTATCATTGCCAGATATCCACAGTCTCTACCCATAGTTTCAACAACAAAAGCACGTCTAAAACTTGAAGCTGTATCACGTATAGCATCGATTGAAGTTTTTATAATATTTAGTGCAGTATCAACACCTAGACAATAATCAGTCCCGTGAATATCATTATCGATAGTTGATGGTATACCTGAAAATCTAACACCAAAATCTTTGTAAAATTGGTGTAGTCCGCGGAATGAGCCATCCCCGCCAAGTACAACTATAGAATCTATATTTAGCGCATCTAAATTATTTTTAGCGATCTCACGATATTTGTAGTCTAAAAACCTTTTACTTCTAGAACTACCTATCTTTGTACCGCCACGAGTAATAATTCCAGCTACGTCTTTATATGTAGCTTCATATATATCGTTATCTATAAGACCCTCATAGCCTTTATTTACAAAATAAGGTATAAGGTTATTTTTTTTAGCGTATTCAACAAAATGTTTAAGTGCGGGGTTCATACCGGACACATCACCACCAGAACACATAATAGCAATATTTTTCATTTTTTTACCTTGTCATCACTAATTGAGATAGTTTACCATTTTATAAACTAGGTTTAGATAAAATTTCATAATTTATTTTTTCAAGGAATTGCATTGTCTAAAAGAGCATTAGTAAGCGTTAGTGATAAAGCAGGTGTGGTTGAGTTTTGTCAATCACTTGTAAAGAACGGTTTTGAGATCATCTCTACTGGTGGTACTTATAAAAAGTTAGTAGAAGCTGGAATTAAAGCTATTGAAATCGATGAGGTTACAAAATTCCCTGAGTGTTTTGAAGGTCGTGTTAAAACACTAAACCCATATGTTCATGGTGGTATCTTACACCGTCGTGATAAACAATCTCACCTAGATCAAGCTAAAGAGTTAGGTGTTGAAGCGATTGATCTTGTATGTGTTAATCTTTACCCGTTTAAAGAGACTATAGAGCGTACTGATGACTTTGATGATATTATTGAAAATATCGATATCGGTGGACCTGCAATGGTTCGTTCAGCTGCTAAGAACTTTGACAGTGTTATGATTGTTACAGATGTTAACGACTACGCAACAGTTATAGATGCAATAGAAAATGAGAAAAATACAGTTGAGTTCAGACGCTCTTTAATGATCAAAGCATATGAACATACAGCTGCATATGATTCGATGATAGCTAACTATATGAATAGCCGTTTCAACGAAGGTTTCGGTGAGAAACAATTTGTAGTTGGTAATAAAGTTATGGATACACGTTATGGTGAGAATCCACACCAAAAAGGTGCTTTATATGAGTTTGATAAGCACTACTCAAACAACTTTAAAACTCTAAAAGGTGAAGCTAGTTTTAACAACCTAAACGACTTAAGCGGCGCAGTTAAGATAGCTTCAGCATTTGGCGAAGAGAATGCTGTATGTATAACTAAACACGGTAATCCTTGTGGTTTTGCTATTAAAGATAATCTTTTAGATGCATACACTGAAGCTCTAAAATGTGATCCTGTATCTGCTTTTGGTGGTGTTGTAGCAGTAAATGGTGTTGTTACAAAAGAGCTTGCTGAGAAGATGAATGAGATTTTCTTAGAAGTTATTATAGCTGGTCGTATAACTGAAGAAGCTCAAGAAGTATTTGCTGCTAAGAAACGTATAAAACTTTTTGAAATGGGTTCAGACAGATTAGTTTTAGCTAATGATGCAAAAGATTTCAAACACATCGATGGTGGATTTGTTTTCCAAGATGCCGATAAAGTTGGAGATAACGAAGTTAAAAATGCAAAACTTGTATCCAAAGTAGCTGCAGATGCTCAAGATATGAAAGATTTAGAAATAGCTTACAAAGTAGCTTCACTTACAAAATCTAACTGTGTAGTATATGTTAAAAACTCTGCAATGGTAGCTGTTGGTATGGGTATGACTTCACGCGTTGATGCTAGCCAGTGTGCACTTAAAAAAGCTAAAGAGATGGGTCTTGATGTAACTGGTGCAGCACTTGCGTCTGAAGCATTTTTCCCATTTCGTGACTCTATAGATGCAGCAGCGGCAGCTGGTGTTAAAAACGTAATTGAGCCTGGTGGATCTATCAGAGACGAAGAGATCATTGAAGCGGCTAACGAATTTGGGATGAGTCTTTACTTCTCAGAAGTTCGCCACTTTTTACACTAAGTCTTATAAATTAAAATAGTAACGCAACTTCAGCGTTACTACACTCGTCGTGTACTAATAGTACACTTCCTCAAGAAGCCTTTGACCACTGCACCTTGATTGACATCCACTCAACTTTTATGATATAATCTTACTTAATACAAACAATTATATATTTTATTAGGAACAACTATTATGGCAAAATCATTATATGAAACATTAGAAATATCAGAGGGTGCTAGTGAAGCTGAGATTAAAAAAGCTTATAGAAAATTAGCACGTCAGTATCACCCTGATGTAAATAAAGATCCAAAAGCAGAGGAGAAGTTTAAAGAGATAAACTCTGCATACGAAATATTAAGCGATAAAGAGAAAAAAGCACAGTATGATCAGTTTGGTGATCAGATGTTTGGCGGACAAAATTTCCATGACTTTACACGCTCACACGGTGGTGCAGGTGCATCAGATCTAGATGAAATCTTAAGACAGATGTTCTCAGGCGGAGCAGGTGGATTTGGCGGAGGCTTTGGAGGCTTCGGTGGAGGAAACCCATTTGGCGGTGGAGGTTTTGGTGGAAGAGCTGAACCAAACTTAGATATTGAAACATCAGTTACTATACCTTTTTCTGTAAGTATCTTGGGTGGAAGCCACTCTGTATCAGTTCAAAATGACAGATTTGATATTAAAATTCCTGCTGGAGTTAAGAGTGGTGAGAAGATGCGTGTTAAAGGTAAAGGGCACTCGTCTAGCGGACGTAAGGGTGATCTGTTTTTAAAGATAAATGTAGCACCAAATCCTGATTATGTTAGAGAGGGTGATGATCTTATAAAAACATTTGATGTACCTTTAAAAGCTGCACTGTTTGGTGACAAAGTGTCAATTCAAACATTGGAGAAAGAGATCAAGCTAAAAGTGCCTCAAAACACTAAAAACGGACAGAGATTCCGTGTTAAAGAGATGGGTGCTATGAACAGAAAGACTAAAGTTCGCGGTAATTTATATCTTGAAGCAAACATAGTTCTTCCAAATGTAGACGAATTAGATACTGATTTAGTTGAAATAATGAAAGAAAAATTACCTAACTAGAAAAGGAGAAATTATGATACACCAATATGATGAACCGGTTTATTTGATCAGTGTAGTAGCTAAGATTTTAGATATACACCCTCAAACTCTTCGTCAATATGAAAGAGAAAACCTAATATGTCCATCACGCTCAGGTGGTCGTATAAGGATGTATTCTCAAAGGGATATTGACAAGATAAAACTTATACTTAGACTTACTCGCGAGTTAGGCGTTAACTTAGCTGGTGTAGATATAATTCTTCGTCTTAAAGACAATGTAGATGATATGGAGCAGGAGATTGCTCAGCTTAGACACGAAGTGCAAAAGTCACGTAATGCACATTCTGTTTCACCTGATAAAGCTCTTGTGACTAAAAAGTCAATTTATGAGATGATTATTTTCGAGGAATAAGCACTTGATTTTAGCCAAATGTTAAAATAACTTAAAGCTATTTTTTGTTGCTAGAATAAATGATCCAGTAACATCCCTACACCTTGTTTTATAACTTCATCTTGTACTTTTTCAAGTATAGGATTACCGTTTGCATCAATTTTACTTTTACTTCTTTTAGCTATGCGGTTTTTTTCAGCTAGGAAGAATTCTTGTTCTTTCTTTAATTTAGCATCTCTAAGTAACTGAGTTGTTACATCTATCATTGCTGAGATAATCTTACTGTTTAATCCTAAAGATTTAAGATATTTGATCTCGTTTAAAGTGTACTCTTTATATGGTGTTTTTACTCTTTTGATTAGTGATATTATGAGCACTTCATCTTCACCTGATTTTATGAGCTTTCTTATATCTCCTACTTTCATACCCTTTGGACCGGTAAGAAGTAGTCTCATCTTTACATCTTCTATGTAATATACTGCATTTGGATTTTTATCTGTATAATCTTTTAAGCCTTGAAGATCTTTTTTTGCAATATACGTATTAACAGCTTTTTCATCTTTTTCTTTTTCTAGTTTAGCTAATTTTGTAGCTTCTTGTTTTTCTTTTACGTAAGGTGCTTCATTATTAAGATAGTTTGCAATATATGTATTGTTAACTTTTAGAGCTATATTAAGAGGTGTTTTATTCCAACGATTTTTTGCATTTATATTAGCACCTTTTTCAACTAAATACTTAACAATGTTAATACCATTTTTATTCCCTGCTGCATTATGAAGAGGTGTACCTCCCCAATCATCTCTTATTTCCATATCTGCACCATTATCAACTAAATATTTAACAATACAAAGAGGAGCATTTTTATTCCATGCTGCTAAGTGGAGAGGTGTCTGATTGAAGTAAGTTTTTGCATTTATATTAGCACCATTCTCAACAAGATACTTGACTATATCTATTTTATTAGAAGACCTACTAGCGAAATGTAGCATACTTATACTATGAATCCCAAAACCTTTATTTACATCTGTACCATTCGCAACCTCTTGTTTAAATGCTTGAAGATCATTGTTTTTTGCAGCATCATGAAAAGTTTTTGCTGCACATCCACTAAATAAAAACAACACAAATAAAACTAATAAGCTATTAAATATACTTTTTAACATATTATCCCTTTTAGAGTTTTCTAACTACAATAGACTGTTTTCTCATTCTGTAAAGTTCTTGAACTTCATTCTCAAACTCATCGTATTCTAAAACCTCAAAACCGTCTGTAAAAAAACTTTTCAACTCTTCTGCTTTTAACAAAAAGTCAGGATTGGAACTTGGTTTTGTATTTGATGGGTGATCCATATATGTTTCTATAATAATGATTCCATTTGAGTTTAGTGCAGCAGATAAGTTTTTTATAGCTTCTCTGTCAAGGTAGTTAGACTTTATAATAAGGTCATATTTTTTCGTAGGTTGAAAGTTTTCTAAGTCTATTTGTTTTGTGTTTATAGATTCTATATTATTCGCATCTAAATTTTCTAGTGCAATTTCAGATATATCTAATGCATCTACATTGAATCCTAGCTTAGCTAAGTAGAGAGCATTCCTGCCATTTCCGCAAGCAAAGTCAAGTGCATCTTTTCCTGAGAAATATTTTGAAAACTCTATCAGCTTTTGGCTTGGTTTTCTTTTCTCAAGAAGTTTTGGAGTATTTAAATATTTTTTATCCCACTTTTCTTTATCTTTTAATGACATATTTACTCTTTTAGGCGTTTGATATTTATTCCAACATTTTGAAGTTTTGTCTCTAAAGATTCGTAGCCACGATCTAGATGATAGATACGGTGAACGTTTGTAATTCCATCAGCTACTAAACCTGCAAGTATTAGTGCGCTTGAAGCTCTAAGATCTGTTGCCATAACATCTGCACCACTTAGCTCACTTTTACCGCTTATAGTAGCTATATGACCATTTAGTGTTATATCAGCACCCATACGCTGAAGTTCACTTACGTGCATAAAGCGGTTTTCAAAAAGTCTCTCTTCAATTATAGATACACCATCAGCCTGAGTAGCCAATGCTAAAAACTGAGCCTGCATATCTGTAGGGAATGCCGGGTACTCTTGAGTTATGATTTTTACTGGTTTAATTTTTTCTGCAGGAAGTATACTAATTGTCGTATCTGTATGTTCTATGCCAAAGCCCATCTCTTCAAACTTTGAAAGTACAGCACCAAGGTGTTTTGGTTCAGCATTTGTAATAGTTAGCTCTTGGTTTAGTATAGCTCCAGCACAAAGGTAAGTTCCTGCTTCAATGCGATCAGGTATTACGCTAAAGTCTATCATGTCTATAAGTTTTCCACCATTTCCGTGAACAGTTATAATCGCAGTACCAATACCATCAATTTTAATTCCGCTTTTGTCTAAAATTTCACAAAGTTGTACAACTTCAGGCTCGCGGGCAGCATTTGTAATAGTTGTCTTGCCATGTGCTAGTGCTGCAGCCATTACAATATTTGCAGTACCGGTTACCGTGATCTTATCAAATATGATCTCACAACCCTTAAGACCTTGAGGTGCTCTGGCTTCAATATATCCGCTTTTAATATCTATAGTAGCACCCATCTGCTCTAAGGCTTTTAGATGCAGATCAACAGGACGTTGACCTATGGCACACCCACCCGGAAGTGAAACTTCACAGTGACCAAACCTAGCTAGTATAGGACCAAGTACAAGTATGGAAGCACGCATAGTTTTTACAATATCGTATGTCGCTTTTGTCTGAGAAAGTTTTGAAGTGTCAATCTCAACACTGTTTGTTTCTTTATTACACTTTGCTCCCAGATTAGATAATAGTGTTAAAAGTGTGTTTATATCTGCAACGTTTGGAAGATTTGATATTTGTATATTATTCTTTGCCAGAATCGACATTGCTATCAGTGGAAGTGCCGCATTTTTAGCACCTGAAATTTTTATTTCGCCACTAATTGACTGTGAGCCTTGTAGTTGTAAATAGTCCATTGTTCTCTTTTATAATATTTGATAAATAATTGGAATTATATCCTAATTATAAGCTTTTAAAAAATCTATAAACTCTTCCTTAGGAATAGGTTTAGAATAGTGATAACCCTGAAGTTCATCACACTCCATCTGAGTTAAAATTTCCGCATGTTCTTTTGTCTCAACACCCTCTGCAACAGTTGTAAAATTTAATGTATGTGCCATATTTATAATAGTGTTTACGATACTCTTATCATCGTTGTCAAAAGTCATATCCAATACAAAGCTTTTGTCTATTTTTAAGGTGTTTATAGGGAACTGTTTTAGATATGAAAGTGATGAGTATCCAGTACCAAAATCATCAATTGCAATAGATACACCTATTGCTTTGAGTTGGTGAAGAACTTCTAATGTTTTAGAAATATCCTGCATAGAGAGGCTCTCTGTTATCTCAAACTCAATTTGAGAGGCATTTACATTATACTTCTCTATACACTCTTTAATTCTTTTAATAAGAGAGTTGTCATTAAACTGTCTTGGTGAAAGGTTTATAGCTACTAAAAATTTATTTGAGTAAATTTTACTAAAGTCGCTTAAATCTCTAATTGCTTTTTCTATAATTATATTTCCAATAGGTATTATAAGCCCGCTCTCTTCTGCTATGTCTATAAACTCATCAGGATATATTATCCCTTTTGTTGGATGGTTCCATCTCACAAGAGCTTCACAGCCTGATATGGTGTTATCTTTTGACCTGATCTTGGCTTGATAAAATATCTCAAAATTATCTTCATTTTGTAGGTGTTTTCTCAGATCTTGTTCTTTTTTGACAAACTTATTTATTTTGGTGTACATATTGTTATCAAATACTTTATAATTGTTTTTATTGTCTTTTTTCGCTTCATACATAGCTGTATCTGCATTTCTGATCAGTGTATCTATATCGTTTGCAGTATCTGGATAAAGAGCTATACCTATACTTGTACTTATGAGAAGATTGTGCCCTATAATATTGTGCTCTCCCTCAAGTGCCAAAAAGATTTTTTTTGCTATATGTTTTACATCATCTTCTGACTTGATATCTGTTAAAAGTATTGTAAATTCGTCTCCTCCAACTCTTGATATAGTATCGTTTTCTCTAAGAACCGAGGAAAGAAGCAAGGCTACATATTTTAATAGTTCATCACCTATTGAGTGTCCAAGAGTATCGTTAACGATTTTAAAGTTGTCTAAATCCAAAAACATGATTGCTATTTTAGTTTTATGCCTTTTTGCATTTATCATGGCTGAATTTACTCTGTCTCTAAACAGTACCCTGTTTGGCAGATTTGTTAGTGAATCATAATATGCAAGCCTCTCAATTACTTTTTCATTTTGAGTGTCTTTTGTAATATCTAGAGTGACTGCAGTTAGTTTAATTTCACCTGATGATTTCTTTCTAACTTTACCTTTTGTCCTAACATATACAACTTTTCCATTTCCAACTTGAAGTTTGTACTTTATGTTAAATACAGAACCTTTTTCGATAGAGTTGTTTATAGTATTAATGACTTTTTCTTTATCTTCCTGTGAAATTAAATCCATAAAATCTTGAAAAGATAAATCTAAATCTTTTTTAATACCTAAAATTCTAAAAACTTCATCGCTGAGAATTAGTTTGTCGTTTGTAACATCATATTCCCAAGAACCAACACTAGCAATACGCTGTGCATCTTTAAGGTGTTGCTGGTGTTGAGAAAGTTCAGATGTGAGTGTTGATGAGTGTTCAATATAAGATATTAGGTTGTCTACCATTATATTTGCTGATTTAATAATTGAATCAACTTCATTTTGTGAGCTGCTTTTTATATCTAGTTTTTTTGGATCATATGGATTGAATTTATTTAATGAGTTTGCAAGTATTGATAGTGGTTTAAGAGATTTAATTAAAAACAGGCTAATTAAAAATATTGTAGCCATAAACATAAAACTACCTATAATAGCATCTTTGTAAAAGTTTCTCATCTGAATATCATAGAACTTACTAGAATATATAAGTGTTATTTTGCCTAAAAAATTTGAGTTTAACGGATCTATTAAGTTTTGTTCTTGAATAAACTTACTTGAATATATATCGTTTGAATAGTATTGTTTATAGATAAGAGGTTTTTTAAGTTTATCGGACTCTATTTTTAAAAGAATAATATGTTGATCTTTCAATAGATCTTTACCGATCTCATCGATGGCATCATTAAAACCATAGCTTAAGTTTAATGATATTTGTGGAGATATACTGTTTAAAACAATATCTACTTTCTGATCTATGATCTCCTCGAAACTTTTAGAGAAGTTGTTTTTTGCAGTGGTAAACCCTACAACTATAAATATAATCGATGATAAAACTAATAATAAAACAGTCCGAAAAACTAATGAACTAAATTTAAAACTATTTATCATTTTTATATACCTTTGAGATACTTAAAAGTATAGGTCGAAAGCTAATACCAGAGTCTTTTACAGCTTTTAAATTTATTATAGGTTTTACTTTTTTATCAAGGCTGATTGATAACATTACGTTGTTGCTTAAGTAGTTTTTATCATATGCAAAAGTTACTGTATGACAAGATTTGTATTTTTGAACTATATTGTCAATATTTTCTTTGGATGAAGGAAATACGTACACTGCATTTGTTTCATTGCTACATTCTTTTAAATTTGCATACTCTATTACGTTTATTTTGATCTCATACCCTGATATACCCTCTGGATATTTTCTATTTATAGCTTGTTTGAAAAACTTCATCTCATTATAGTTTGTTTTTTCGTAGGCTATTGTAATATTGATAACATTGTTTTTTATTTTTTTCTCAATATTATTTTCAAGCAGTAAGATTTTCGGCATTAGAGTAGCATGAATTTCAAGAATAGAATTATTTAGTGTTGAGGAAAATAAAACACTGGCAAATAATAGGATACTAAAAATAAATTTCATTAAAATACCCATGATGTTGTTAGAAGTACAACTCTTCTAGCATCTTTTATAGGATTATATTTATTATGATTAATATCATAATATACTACATTAGAGTTAAAAATGTTTTTACCTACAAGTTGAATGTTAAACTCTTTATAACTGTATGATACTGATTGATCAAATATGACGTTGTTATCCATATTTTTTGTATTTTTATATCTTAGAGTCGAACCAAATATGATGTTTCCTTCAGTGGTATAAATAAGAGATGTAGTAGTTAGAAACTTTGTAATACCATCAACACTTCGTTTATCTTTATCTATTGCATTTGTATAACTTGCTAAATAATCAATTTCTAAATTATATGTAGGGTTGTAAGAGAGATCAAATTCAACTCCGCGCAGATTTAATTCAGAGTGTTGAGAGTATTGGTTCGTTAAACCCTGTTCAATATAATCTTTTAATTTAGAATTGTACATATTTAAAGAGACTCTAGTATATGTGTTTTTTCTATAAACAAAACCAAGTTCAGTGTTATCAGACACTTCAGCATCTAAAGTGCTATTACCGCTTAGACCATATAACTCAGTCCATGAAGGTGCACGAAAAGCATGAGCATGTTTTAATTTAACGCTTATTTGGTCAGAATGTCTGTATACAACACCGAAATTAGCAGATATATTATTTCCAAAATCTGAATAATCATCATAACGAAGACCTAAATCTATATTTATATCTTCTCTTAGAAGATAGTTGTCTTTTACATAAAAAGAGTATAGTTCACGTTTTAAATTTGGAGTTACGATATTTAATTTACCAGGATATCCCCAAAGATCTGTTTTTAAACTATGGTTATATTTAGCTTGAGCACCTACTAAAAGAGTGTTGTTTTTTATGGAAGTGTTACTCAATTCAAATTTAGAACCGTAAAACTCTTCTTTATAACTAGATACTAAGTCTCCACTAAAACCGGCAATTGATGCTATGGCTTGTGAAAAAGTTTCTATTCGCTGATCATACTGGGCATAGTTAATATCAATGTTTATATCATTATTTCTAGATAGTGATGCTGTGTATTCTAAATTAGAAAATAGTGACTGGTTTTCATTTTCGTACTTATTATTAAAAGTATCAATTGTCCCAAATAGTCCATAAGAATTACCTTGAATATTTTTTTTAACTCTTGCATTAAACTTTATATTCTCAGCCTGTATACTTACACCTGCAGAGTAGTCTTTTGCTCGTTGATCGGAACTATCAATCTCTTTATCGTCTTCTTGATAATATGCATCTGCAGATAGTTTAAAACTGGGTTCGGAGATATTAACTATTGCCCCACCTTTTCCGTATTCGTAACTTCCCGTACTTAGAAATACTTTGTTTCCTGTATGTTGACTCGCCTCTGTAATTATATTTATAACACCGCTTATAGCACCTGAACCATGCAGAGTACTACCTGAACCGCGAAGAACTTCTATACGTGAGACAAGTTCTATTGGAAAGTCTAGATAGTAGTAAAATGAAGAACGATAAGCATTGTTGATCTCAACCCCATCAACCATAAACTTAACTTCACCCTTTGAAATAGAACCTCTAAAGATAACAGAACTAACTCCGCTTGCTTCTTTTGAGAGTTCTATCCCTGGAATATATTTAAGAGCTTCGTATATGTTTTTTACACCGAGTTTTTGAAGTTTCTTACTCTCTATTGTAGTTATAAGTGATGTAGTTTTGTCTATATTTAGTTTGTTTTCTGTGGCTATTTGGCTCGCACTATCTAAACTCTGTAAAAAGTCATCTTCAATATCGAAGTTTTCACTTGCAAAAGCAGAGGCAAATATAAATAATAACAAGCTACATTTTTTTACCAAACAGACACTCCTAAAACTATTTATGATAATATTGTACATGAATAAATATTAAATTAGGTATAAAATGAGTTCAGCCTTAGACAGATTAAAAGACTTAACAAATAAAATAAGTTCCTATGAAAAAGTTAGAAAAAATAATTTAGTTAAGTTAAGAAGTTTATTTGAGGATATAGGGTTTTCAAATAAGATAGAAGAATTTGATGATATTTTTGAATTTAAAGCTATAAATTTATCTGGCGCATCTTTGTTGGCAGAGAATTTAGGTGAGATTAAAAAAGGGAAATATCTTCAGGTTCTGGCAATTACGTATGATAAAGAAGCAAGTGTAAAAAGTAAAAATATATCGCTGGGTTATTTTGGTAAAAGTGAAAACGTGGAACCTGAACTAAAAGATAAAATTGTAGAGTTTATCATACGTTACAGATTTGAAAAAAGCTTTATGACGCTAGAACATTACAACGGTATGTTAAATTCATTTGATAAAAAAGATGAAGATGGGTAAATTTTACTTTTTTTTATGGCTAGGGTGGGCTTATAAACTTAGTCTGGATTCTATAGTTATATCAATTCTAATAACTTCTATAATTACATTCTTAACATATGCAAAACTCGGGTTTGTAAGTTTAGATCAAGATGTTTTAAATGCACTTTTTAAAGTGTTCAAGTTTTATTTTTCTTTTGTATTTTCAATAATCTTGTTAGTTGTACTTTTTAGAAGTATAAAATATGTTTTTAACAAATGTATACACGGGTACGAATTAAAACTTCTTAGTTGTGATCAACAAGAGATTATAGAGAATATAGGTTATGGAGATCTATTAAGAGTTTGGAGAAAATGGATAATACTTTTAATATGGCTTGTAGCTATATGTATGATAGTAACAATGTTTAATTTTTTTAATATCTATGCTTTATATATCTCTCTTTTACTTAGCGGATATATCTCTTTTGTTATTATGATTTCAAAGTGTAAAAAAATTAAGGTCATAAGATGCTGATTTTTTTAGACACGGAAACAACAGGAGTTGAAAAATCAGATAAGATTTTGTCTATTGCTCTTATAGCGGTTGATGGTGATGAGGTTATAATAAAGAGTGATTTAGTTAACGAAGGTAAAAAAATATCGCCTAAAGCTTCAAGCATAAACCATATTACAAATGAGATGATTAAAGGTAAACCTGCACTAGAGGAGTGTGAAACGTTTAAGTTTTTAGAACTAAATAATCTGTATGACACGACGATCATCTCACACAATGTAAATTTTGACCTGGGAATGCTTAGTTCTAATAGCAGTTTATCATGGCAGGGAAAAATAATAGATACACTAAGGTGTTCTAAACACCTTATGCCTGAGAGCGAAGAATTTTCTCTGCAGTATTTAAGATATGAACTAAAATTGTATAAACATGAGAGTGAAAAAATAACTCCGCACGAAGCACTGAGTGATTCGAGGGTTACAAAGCTTCTATATGAGTCTCTTTTGGAACTAGCACCAAAAGAACAACTTGAGGAACTCTCTACAAAAAATGTTTTAATGCAGAAATTTGAATTTGGTAAATACTCTGGCAGATATATAGAAGAAATTAGCATAATAGATAGAGGATATTTGGAATGGATGGTGTCTAATATTATGGATTTAGATGAAGATTTACGCTATAGTATCGAATATTATTTATAGGAAATATTATTGAGAGTAGCAGTAGAGTGTAAATCACCTCTTTTACAAAAGTCTTTAGAGATGTTTTTGAAAAAATATTTAAGCTCAACAAAGCAGTGTGATATTTTGGTTCGAGATGAAGAGTGCTTAAATGATCAAAGATGTTTTTATATAGGTACAAAAGCTGGAGCTGATCTTGTAAAACCTTTTTCAAAGTCACAACTAATTTTAGCATTGGAAAATAGGTATAAAATGCTTGATATCCAAGATGATATAAAAACTGATGAGTTTGAAAAAGAGGAATCTATGAACTTTGAGATACTTCAAAAACGTATAGAATTTTTAACAAAAAAATATCAAGAAGACATAATAAATTCAATTAAAGCATTTTATGAAAAGTAATAAATCAAAAAAAATAACAAAAAAAATAATAGCCGGAGAGTTTAAAGGCAAAACTCTGACAATACCTTCAAAAACGACTACAAGAAGTTCAAAAGCGATAGTTTTAGAGTCTTTTTTTAACACTATACAGTTTGATATTATAGATGCAAATTTTGTTGAGGTATTCAGCGGAAGCGGTTCAGTCGGTCTTGAAGCGCTAAGTCGCGGAGCAAAGCAAATCTATTTTATGGAGCGTGATCGTGATGCTCTTAAAATTTTAAAGCAAAATATTTCGTTGACTGATCCGAGCAGGTGTGAAGTGTATGGAGGAGACAGTTTTTTGAATATAAATTCAATTGTTAAAACTTTGCAAAATAAAAAAGAAGATGCCTATTTCTTTATAGACCCACCGTTTAGCATACGTGAAGGTATGGAAGATATATATGATAAAACAATTGACTTAATAGCAAATCTTCCGCAAGAGATCGTAAAATTAATCATAATTGAGCATATGAGCGGACTTGATTTACCAAAAAATATAAACAATTATGAGCTGCAAAAATCTAAAAAGTTTGGAAATACAACACTTAGTTATTATTTATAAACTATAACTTTATTTCTTCCTGTCTCTTTTGCTTTGTAAAGAGCCTCATCGGCTTCTTTTAAAATATCGTCAAATTCATTATGAAGTTCTGGTTTTACACAGGTAATACCAAGGCTGGCTGTAATTTTGACATCACTAGGGTTAAGACGTGCTATTAGCATTCTTAAAATATCTGCTTTTAATTGACCGTCTTCTATTTTACATTTATCAAAAACGATAACAAACTCTTCACCGCCGTATCTTGCTACAACATCTTCTGCTCTTATGTTTTGTTTGAGAAGTGTTGCTAATGACTTTAATACTTCATCGCCTATAAGGTGTCCATACGTATCGTTGATACTTTTGAAAAAATCAATGTCAAGTATCGCTACGCAAAAACTCTCATTGTGCCTTATAGCTTTCGATAAAAACTTTTTACCCTCTTCAACAAGATGATGTCTATTGTATACTTGTGTAAGTTGATCATGTGATGCCCTATGTAGAAGCTGATCCCTTTGATATTTGATTGTCAGGTGTGTTTTAACTCTCGCTTTTACTATAATTGGGCTTATAGGTTTTGTTATATAGTCAACTGCACCGTTTAATAAAGCACGCTCTTCATTTTTGATATCATCGTGTCCTGTAACGAAAATAACGGGTATATCATTAGTTTTGTTGTCTAGCTTTAATTTTTCCATAACTTCGAAGCCATCCATATCAGGCATCTCAATATCAAGTAAAATTAAATCAGGCAAACTATCTGTACTTAAAATTTTTAGAGCATCTGTACCGTTTGAAGCATATACAAGATTGTAAAGACTCTTAAGACTAGAGCCTAAGATTTGTCGGTTTGAGTGCATGTCATCTACTATAAGGACAGTTGCGTTGTCTATCATACAGGGCCTATAAAATTATTTTATTAGATGATATCCAAAAAAAAATTCACTGTAACTTAAAATGCGTTTTTAAATATTAGTTATAGTTTGTGATAAAAATGGAATAATCTTTGCTAGATACTTATCAAGAAGAACAAGGATTGTTTATGAGATTATTTATATTATTTTTACTTTTTATATCAACTTTATATGCTGCGAAAATTAATGATGTAGCAAATATAGTCGGTGTAAGGGAGAATCATCTTATCGGTTACTCACTAGTTGTGGGTCTTCAAAAAACGGGTGACGGTACTACTTCAAAGTTTACACTTCAATCAATAGCAAACATGCTAAAAGCTATGAACATAGATATGAAACCTATAGATATAAAATCTAAAAACGTTGCGGCAGTTGTTGTAACTGCAAATTTAAATCCTTTTGCAAAACAGGGTGATAAGTTTGATATTACAGTATCATCAATAGGTGATGCGAAAAGCTTAGAAGGCGGTACACTTTTAATGACACCTCTAAAAGGGGTAGACGGACGTATCTACGGTTTAGCACAAGGTGCTGTAAGTATCGGTGGTAGAAATACAAGAGGCGGAGGTGGTGAAACACACCCGACATCAGGACTTATATACGGTGGTGGATTTGTTGAACGTGAGATCAACATAGATCTTTATAACCAAAAATATGCAACATTGTCTTTAAAAGAGTCTAACCTTAAAAACTCGGTTAGTGTTCAAAAAGCAATTAACGGTTTTTACAACACTCAAGTAGCAGTAGCTATGGATCCTAGAACTATCAGGCTTAAAAAACCTGAAAATAAATCTATGATCGAGTTCTTGGCTGAGATCCAAGATATAGATATGGACTATAACACTAAAAATAAAATCATAATTAATGAGAGAACTGGAACTGTGATTGCTGGAGTAGGTATAGCTATTAAACCGATCATTATGACTCACGGTGATATAACCATAAAAATAAAAGAGCAGGATACAGTAGATGCTCCTGAGGGTTCTATGAGTGTTGATAGTGATATGTCGATTGGTTTAAATGAAAATGAACTTTATACTAAAAAAGGTACGACTACGGTTGCTAACTTAGTACGTTCATTGCAGAAAATGGGGGCTACCCCTAAAGATATCATCGCTATTTTAGAAGCGATGAAAAGTGCTGGTTCTATATCTGCAGAGTTAAAGATCATATAAGGAGATAAAGATGTACGGAGCTAATACAGTTACATTAAATGCCTCTTTAATGGCACAAAAAGATGTACCTAAGATAGATAAAAATTCTGATGAAGTAAAGATCAGAGAACAAACTGATGCATTTGAATCTATCATCCTTAAGATGCTTATGGATAATGCTATGAAAGATCAAGAAGATCTGTTTAGTTCTCAAAAAGATCCGGGCGATAAAATTTATAAATCTATGTATAGGGAGGAGCTTGCAAAGGCCAGTGCAGGTGGATTTGGTTTTAGTCAAATGTTATTTGACTATTTAAGTGAAAAAAGATAAAAAAAGTACTTGATAATTTTTATAGATTGTCGATATAGTTGCAATAGGTATTATACTCATTGGAGTATCGACAAAAGGATAAATAATGATTTCTCAAGTAAAGGGTGCTGCAGTCGCTGGCACATATATGAACAATGCAAATTCTACAAAGTCTTCAAGTAAGTCGGATTTGCATAAAGCGGAGGCTATATCTTCTCAAGGAGATACTAGCAAGATAGATCAGATAAAGAGTGAAATAGAATCTGGTCAATATAAAATTAATTTAGAAGCTCTTTCACAAAAAATAGCGGACGAGTTAATATAAATTAAGTAGAACTTGATAGGGGTTTAAGATGTTGTCTCATCATTTACAAGGTGCTTTAGCTGATTTAAGAGATATTATAGAAATAACGAAATCGGATATAGAAGATATAAAAGCAGCTAAACATGATCCTCAGTTTGAGAGATTATCGCTAAAAGAGGAAAAAATTAAAAGTTTTGAAGCAAAAAAAGCGATGATTGATCATGAGATTTCATCTTTAATGACAAAAAATCCAGACCTTGAACTGCCTAATTTATTGAATGAAGAACAACATAAAGCTCTAGGTGAACTAAAAGAAGAACTTTCAAACCTTAGAGATATAAACAAAAAATACGCGAAGTTGGTTTTAACCGTAAGTAATTTATATAACACATTTTTAGAAAGATTAGTACCGACTGAGATGGATGGATATGAGTCTAAGGCTTCTAAAGATCCTTCAATCTTGGAAGTAAGGGTTTAGGAGTCTATTATGCCATCAATTTTTAATTCTTTAAATATCGGCTATACAGGTTTAAATGCTGCTCAAGCCGGTGTAAATACTACATCACATAATATATCTAATGCTGAAACAGACGGTTACACTAGACAAAGAGTAATGACAGAGGCTGCAACTCCTGTTTATTCTATAGACGGTCAAGTTGGAAACGGTGTTGATATCCAAACGATAGCAAGGGTTTTTGACAACTTCGTGTATGATAGATATACTGCAATTTCATCTGATAAAGAGTATGCAGATTTTATGGAAAGTACACTTACTGAACTATCAACATATTTTCCTGAAATTGAGGGCGTTGGTATTAAATCTGATTTAGCTAATTATTACAATATGTGGCAGACACTAGCAGATAATCCTGACAATGATGCTATTAAACTTGCACTTGCTCAAGAAACAGAAATACTTACAAAAAATATAAAAGAGACGCAAGCTAGAGTTATATCACTTCAAAATCAGGTAAATGAGCAGCTTTTAGTAAATGTAAATGAGGTAAATTCTCTAGCTGAACAATTAGCCGGAGTAAATAAAGCAATTGACACTGCAGAAGCTGGCGGTGCATATGTTGCAAATGACTTGAGAGATAAAAGAAATTTAATCGAAAAAAGTTTGGCTCGTTTAATCGGCTCAGATGTTAATGTTGGGCAGTTAGAATCAAGTGTACAGATTGATAGCTCATCTAATACGGCAACTGGAAGCTATAGTCTAAGTGTAAACGGTTTTAACATTGTTGATGGTTCAACTTTTCATAAACTTCATATAGAAAATAAAAATAATGCAAACGGTTTTTATGAGATATCGTATGAGAGACAAGATGGTACTTTAATACCTATGGATACCGAAATTCGAGGCGGTAGAATCGGTGCAATTTTGGAACTTCGCGGTAAAAGTGATTTAAGATCAAATTCCGGTACGCCTACAGATGGTGTGTTACAAAAAACTATATCTCAGTTAAATGCTTTCTCTGAACAATTGATCCAAGCTACAAATAATATATATGCTGAAACAGCTACAGATAAAATGACATCTAATAAAATGTTATTAAATCCTACAAACTCATTAGTAAATTCTGATATAGGTATAAAAACAGGTTCATTCAAAATCAATATATATGATATTGATGGAAATATAGTTGCTAGTAGAGAGATAAATATAGATATAGCTACTTCAATGACAGGTGTACCTGGTTCAAACTCTATACAAGGCCAGATAGAGGCTAATATTGATGATAATGCCGATGCTAGTGCTATAAACGATGTAGATGATTATTTACAACCGTTGAACTGGGTTACATTTGCCGATGGTGATAATGCCTTGGAGTTATTTATGAATCCGGCTAAGATTAGCTTGGGATACACATTTAGTATTGAAGATCAGTACAATGAAAGAGATGATTTTAGCAGCGGGACAAATTTTGCCGGAGCTATGGGTATGAACCGTTTTTTTGACGGTAATGATGCAACATCTATATCTTTAAACTCTGACTTTAAAAGTAATCCAACTAATATCTCTGCAGGTAAATCATCAGCCGCGGGTGATGCAAACTTAGCATTAGATATGGTTCAACAACAGTTTGAAGATTATGATTTTGAAGTAGGTAGAGTTAGTTATAATACAACAATGTACGGAATGTTTGATATTACCGCTACAGATGTAGGTAGTGAAACAAATGCAGCTATACTTTATAACGAGACTATAACTGCCAAATTTACTGCTACGGAACTTGAATACCAGTCTGTTTCTAAAGTTAGTATAGATGAAGAGATGACAAACTTAATTAGATATCAGACATCATACGGTGCAGCTGCAAAAATCATCACTACTGTAGATCAGATGATGCAAACATTACTAGGTATCAAGCAGTAAGGTATTTATGCCAAAAATTAGTATTACAATAATAGTTGGCATATTTCTTTTCTCCTTTTTCGGCTCTTATATATATGATATAAGCCCATATACACTTAACTCTGATGATATATTATTGGAGCCTTCCTTATTACACCTGATGGGAACAGATAGACTAGGGCGAGATATATTAGCTCGTGTAATTGAGGGTGGAAAAATATCACTGGTTATAGGTGTTGGGAGTGCGTTTATAGCATCATTAATTGGTTTGTTCTTAGGCTCTCTTGCAGGATATATTAGAGGTGGTGTCGATAAAGCTTTTGTAATTACGGTTGATTTGTTTTTAACATTTCCTACTTTCTTTTTACTTTTGGCACTGGTTAGTTATGTAAATGCTTCTGCATGGGTATTGATTATTATCATATCTGTTACTGGATGGATGACTACAGCTAGACTTATACGATCAGAGAGTTTTAAAATAACCACGCAGCCATATATAAAGATCCTAAATATTGCCAATGTTTCAAAGTTAAAAATTTTATTTAAATATTATGCTCCAATCCTAGCCCCAATATATTTTGTAAGTTTTACTTTTGGTGTAGGTGGGGCAATACTTGCAGAATCAGGACTTAGCTTTTTGGGTCTAGGAATAGTCGCTCCTCAAATGAGCTGGGGGACAATTTTAAGCGGTGGAAAAGATGTTATAGAGATAGCTTGGTGGGTTAGTTTCTTCCCTGGACTTATGATATTTTTGGTAACATTTGCACTAATCAATATATCTAATTATTTACAGCAGTTAACAAACCAAAAACAGATTCAAAACTAGGATGGTAATTATGGAAAATCATAAAATAGGTTATTCTTTTTTAGTCATGGCAAGTGTTGTTATAGTCTTAGCCGGTATAAAAAGCGCCTCTGAAATTGTAGTCCCTTTTTTACTATCTTTGTTTTTGGCTATTATCTTATCTCCTATGTATAACTTTTTTAGAAAAAAAGGCTTGGCAGATTCGTTATCTTTAACTTTAGTAATAGGCGTGTTTTCTTTATTCTTAGTACTTGTGGCTAATATGCTTGGTTCATCAACTCAAGATTTTAGCTCAAACATAGATTTTTATCAAACACAGCTATTGGGTTATTTTAAAGAGATAGACACTTTTGCATCATCTTATGGAGTAGAACTTCCAATAAGTGAGCTCTCAAATACAATAAATTCAAAACAGATTATGCTTTTTACTACAGATATACTCCAAAGTATGGGGTCTATGTTTGCTAATGGCTTTGTAGTTTTATTTACACTTATATTTATGCTTTTGGAATCTAGTCATTTTATGGAAAAAATCAGTTATGCAAAGGGAATAGATAAAAGCGTAAAGTATATTGAAGAGATATCTACAAAAATTAAGAAATATATGGTGTTAAAAGCTCTTATGTCACTTTTAACAGGTTTTATTATATGGTTGGCTCTGTTGTTAATAGGGACAGACTATGCATTTCTTTGGGCTTTTTTAGCATTTTTATTAAACTTTATACCAAATATAGGTTCAATAATAGCAGCAGTTCCTGCAGTATTGTTGACATTGGTACAACTTGGTGGAATAAGTGCGTCTTTAGTTGCTGTTGTTTATTTAATTGTAAACGTAGTAATAGGTTCTATTCTTGAACCAAAAGTGATGGGAAAAGGACTAGGGCTCTCTACTCTCATAGTATTTTTATCTCTTTTATTTTGGGGTTGGCTACTTGGAACAGTTGGAATGCTTCTTTCTATTCCTTTAACAATAATGGCAAAAATAGCGTTAGATACAAATGAAAATACAAAATGGATAGCTATATTATTGGGCAGTGGAGAACATCTCTCAAAAGCTGATAATAAGTAAAATAAAAGTGAAAATGGGTATACTTACATTATGATTTTAATGATTGATAATTATGACAGTTTTACATATAATATAGTTCAGTACTGCAAGGAACTTGGTGCAGATCTAAAAGTAATCAGAAACGATGAGATGAGTGTAGAAGAGATTGAAGCACTTAAACCTGAGAAAATTATAATTTCACCTGGTCCCGCTTCACCGGATGAAGCAGGTGTGACTTTGGAAGTTATAGAGCATTTTAAAGATAAGTTGCCGATTTTAGGAATCTGTTTAGGACATCAAAGTATTGCGCAAGTTTTTGGTGCAGATATTGTAAGAGCCAAGAATATGATGCACGGAAAAACATCTATAGTGAAACAATCAGATAATTGTGCAATATTTAAGGACTTGCCTGAAGAGTTTATAGCTACAAGATATCACTCTCTTATAGTTGATAAAAATACTATTACTGACTCTATCGTTCCAACCGCGTACTCAACAGACGATGATGAGATAATGGCACTTAAAATTAAAGATAAAGAGATATATGGTGTACAATTCCATCCAGAATCTATAATGAGCCAGTTTGGACATGAAATGATAGGAAACTTTCTAAAATTATGAAATATAAATTCATCTTCCTGTTATTATTAGGATTAGATGCATTAAACCTCATTCTTCAAACCTCACAAATATCTATTTCATATAGAGAATCTCTTATGCTATATGGAGACTTCTCTTTACTTCAGCTTATTACAAAAATAAGTATATCTGTTTTGGGACAGAATGATTTTGCCTTGAGATTACCTGTTATATTAGCTCATTTAATGAGTGTTGTTCTTATATATGATATATCAAAACACTATATAAAAGACGATGCTAATAGATTATGGCTTGTATCTATATTTATCTTATTGCCGGGGGTGTTAAGTTCTGCCGTTGTAGTTGATAAAGCAGGATTTATAATTTTTGGACTTCTTTTATTTATATGGTTATATTTTAAGAATTATAAAAAGATATACATCCCTTTACTAATAGTTTATGCACTTAGTGAGGAGAGTTTTATATACCTGTTTTTAGCACTTTTAATTTCCGGTATATTTAGAAAAAATCAAGAGTTATTCATTACTGGAATTATTACATTATTAATCTCTTTATATCTATATGGCGTAGATGCACACGGATCTCCACAAGGTCACTTTCTAGACGCATTAGCGTTGTATGCCGCTATCTTTTCACCTATAGTTTTTTTATATATAATATTTGTACTGTATAGAAAATATTTGACAGATAAAGAAGATATTGTATGGTTCATATCTGCAACAGGTTTTTTAGTATCTATCATTCTTTCTTTTAGACAAGATATAAAGATAGAACATTTTGCACCTTATCTTATAATAGCATTACCACTAGCTGGAAAAAAGTTTATCAATTCATATAGAGTTAGACTAAAAGAGTTTAGAAAAACATATAGGATTATGTTTCAGATCTCATTAGTTCTGTTGCTTATAAATGCAACTGTTGTTATTTTTAATAAAGAATTGTATAGATTTATAGATAATCCTACAAAGCATTTTGTTTATAAATTTCATATAGCTAAAGAGTTGGCTAAAGAATTAAATAGAATCGGTGTTAACTGTATAGATACAAATTATAAACTCCAGAAAAGATTGCATTTTTACGGTGTTACTAAATGCGACAAACATAAACTTATATACTTTCCTCAAGAAAATGAAAATATAGACAGTGTAACAATAAGTTACAAAAATAAAGCTGTATATGCTGGATATGTTACAAATATAAACAAATAACCAAATATTGCTCTCTTGACATTAATAAAACGTATCATTTTAATAAGAGTATGTTAGAATTCATACAAATTAAATACAGGGAGTTGCAATGGCTCAAAAAGCGATACGCGAATATGACGGTAAAGCACTTTTCTCTAAACAATGGGGAAATTATTTTAGTGGATTTCATTATGGATTCAAATCTGTTCTAGTTACAAGTGGAGCAGAACTTTTAGCAAAGGCTGAAGAGCACGGTTTTGAGTGGTTAAAACAAGAGCCACTAGTTGCAAAGCCAGATATGCTTTTTGGTAAACGCGGTAAAAACGATTTAGTACTGTTTAAAGATCAAAAGCCAGGTGATGTATCTTTAGAAGTTGCTGCAAAATGGATAGATGAGAAAATGGCTCATACTACAACTTTATTAAGCGGTCAACATGGTATGCTAACTCACTTTATAGTTGAGCCGTTTACTCCACACTCACAAGAACAAGAGTACTATATTTCTGCTACATGTGTAGGTGAAGACGATGTTCTTTACATGTCAGCTGAAGGTGGTATGGAAGTTGAAGAAGGTTGGGACGAAAAAGTTAATGAAGTAGTAATCCCAATAGATATGAGTGATGCTGATATGGAACATGCTATTAAAGCTAACGTACCTTCAGATATCCCTGCAAGCAACAAAGAAAACTTCATATCTTTTGCAATTGCATTCTTTAAATTCTATAGAGATATGAACTTCGCATACTTAGAGATCAATCCAATCGTTATGTTAGAAAATAACGATATGGCAATTCTTGACTTAGTTGCAAGACTTGATGATACAGCAGGTTTTCTGATGGCTGATACATGGGGTGATATTGAATATCCAACTGCATTCGGTATGGAAGATCAATCTCCTGAAGAGAAAGCTATCGCAGTAGCTGATAGTAAATCTGGTGCATCGTTAAAACTTACAGTACTTAACCCAATGGGTAGAGTATGGACTATGGTTGCTGGTGGTGGTGCTTCAGTTGTATACGCTGATACGATTGCTGACTTTGCAGAGGCAAACGGTGGTAGTGTAAGTGATTTAGCTAACTACGGTGAGTATTCAGGTGGTCCAACTACTGGTGAAACTAAATTCTATGCTGACACTGTAATTGATCTAATGACTCGTCATAAAGATCCAAAAGGGTTAGATAAAATCTTAATCATTGGTGGAGCTATTGCAAACTTTACAGATGTTGCAAAAACATTCACAGGTATTATTCAGTCATTTGAAGCAAACGTAGATAAAATGAAAGAGCATAATACTAAGATTTATGTTCGTCGTGGTGGACCAAACTATGAAAAAGGTCTAAAAGATATTAAAGAAGCTGCTGATAGACTTGGTCTTTACATTGAAGTTTATGGACCGGAAACTCACGTAACTGATATCGTTCGTATGGCACTAGAGAAGTAAGGAGTTAAAATGAAACAATTATTTACTAAAGATACACAAGCAATTTTCTGGAATAACAATAAAACTGCTATTCAGAGAATGTTAGACTATGACTACACTATTAAAAGAGAAACTCCATCTGTAGCAGCTATCGTTGCTCCAACTGCTGGTGCTAAATTTGAGAAGTTCTTTTATGGTCCAGATGAGATCATGATTCCTCTTTACAAATGTACTGCTGATGCAAAAAAAGATCACGCTAATGCTGATGTACTTTTAAACTTTGCATCATTCCGTACAGCTTATGATGTAACTATGGAAGCTGTTGAACTTGGTGGATTCTCTTCAATCATGGTTACAGCTGAAGGTATCCCTGAAAGATTAGCACGTAAAATGAACAATACTGCTCGTAAAGCCGGTGTTACAGTAATTGGGCCTGCTACTGTTGGTGCAATCAGCCCGGGTGCATTCAAAATTGCTAACGTTGGTGGTACAATTGAGAATATCGTTAACTCTAAACTACACAGATGTGGTTCATGTGGACTTGTAACTCGTTCAGGTGGTTTATTTAATGAACTTTCTAATATTATCGCTATCAACGCTGATGGTATCGCTGAAGGTGTTGCTATCGGTGGTGATAGATTCGTTGGTTCAGTTTTCATTGACAACATGTTAAGAATGGAAAAAAATCCAGATGTTAAATATATGGTTCTTTTAGGTGAAGTTGGTGGTACTGAAGAGTACAAAATCATTGAAGCTATAAAAGCTGGTCAAATCACTAAGCCTGTTATCGCATGGTGTATCGGTACAATTGCTAAGCACTTCTCAACTGGTGTTCAGTTCGGTCACGCTGGTGCTAGTGCAAATGCTGATGCTGAAACTGCAGCTGCTAAAAACAAAGCTATGGCAGAAGCTGGTATCTATGTACCTGCATCATTCAATGATTTACCTGCAAAAATCAATGAAGTATATGAGAAGTTAAAAGCTGAAGGTACAATCACTGAGATCGCTGAGCCAGAGATGAATGTATGTCCTAAAGTAAGACGTAGTAAACAATTCATTTGTACTATCTCTGATGATAGAGGTGATGAAGCTACATACGCTGGTTTCCCAATCTCTTCAGTTGCTACTCCAGATACTGGTAAAGGTATTGGTGATGTTGTATCATTATTATGGTTCAAAAAACAATATCCAAAATGGGCTACAGATTTTATCGAGACTGTTATGAAAACTGTTGCTGATCACGGTCCGGCAGTATCTGGTGCTCACAATGCAAAAGTAACTGCACGTGCTGGAAAATCTGTTGTTGAATCACTTGTAACTGGTCTTTTAACAATCGGTCCAAGATTCGGTGGAGCTATTGATGGTGCAGCTGAATACTTCAAGTATGCAGATGATAATGGTTTAACTCCTGCAGAGTTCTTAAACCATATGAAAAAAGAGGGTGTTCCAATTCCAGGTATTGGTCACCGTATTAAATCATTAAAGAATCCAGACCTACGTGTTAAAGGTTTAATGGATTATGCAGCGGCAAATTTCCCTGCAACTCCTCTTTTAGATTATGCTAGAACTGTTGAGCAGTTAACTACATCTAAAAAAGAGAATCTAATCCTTAACGTTGATGGTACTATCGGTATCTTAATGGTTGATATGTGGAGAGCTTTAGGTTATACCGAAGATGAGATTAATGAATTTATCTCTTCAGGTACATTAAATGCATTCTTCATCGTTGGTCGTTCAATCGGTTTCATCGGTCACATCTTAGATGAAAAACGTCTTGCAATGCCAATGTATCGCCACCCAATGGACGATATCCTATACGACGTTCAAAAAGCAGAAGAGATATAATCTCTTCGCTTTATCAAACTTTCACTTTCCTTCACTAAACATTTAATTTTCTTTCATATTATATTTTTTTTCGATATACTAGAGCTATGAAAAAAGCCTTTACATTATTAGAACTAGTGTTTGTAGTTGTTGCGATAGGGATTTTAGCTGCAGCAATTATTCCAAGAATTAATACCAATAGACTTCCTGAAGCTGCTCACCAATTGGTATCTCATGTAAGATATGTACAACACCTTGCTATGAGTGATGACAAGTATGATTCTTTAGATTCTAATTGGTATAAAAATAAATGGCAGATAATGTTTGAAAGATCCAGTGAAACTGGTGGTGGGTATAGTTATACGATTTTTTCAGATTTTACTGGAACATCAACAGGAAATGCAGATGCTGCTGAAATTGCTGTAAATCCATTAGATAGAAATAAGAGATTAACTGGTGGAACTACTGGTATAGAGTTTAATAAACCAGAAGCTACAACAAGTATGAATTTAGGCAGAGCCTATGGAGTAGATGACCTTAATGATCTAAAATTTACAGGTGGAACGTCTTCTAATGCAAAAAGAGTGTTGTTTGATCATATGGGCAGACCATATAGAATATCAAGCAGTATGTCTTCACCTATAGATGGTATTGCAACAAGTCCTATTTTTATAAAGTTATGTACAGATACATGTAGTGGTGCGGATAATCTTCCTACAAATGATAATGAAGTTGTTGTTAGAATAAATAATGAAACAGGTTATTCTTGTGTCCTTGACACTGCTGGAAACTGTTTAGATATATAGTCTGAATATCTATATATCTATTATAAAAAAACACAGTAAAAACATAACATTAAAAAAACTTCTAGATTTCTTGAAAACACTAAGCTTATATTAAGTAAATTCCTCCTATAATTCTGCTCCACAAACGGAAGAGACATTTGAAAGAGTGTTTCAAGAGACGCTTCGAGTTGAAGGGTCATTTAGAAGTTTGAGATCATTGAAAACTAAG